>NZ_JBAGKH010000049.1:0-23215 GCF_036689765.1 Streptomyces poriticola | reverse complement strand
GCCATCTCGGTCTTCGACCTGTTCTCGATCGGCATCGGCCCGTCGAGCTCGCACACGGTCGGCCCGATGCGCGCGGCCCGCATGTTCGCCCTCCGGCTGCGCAACGAGGAACTGCTGGAACCGGTGACCTCGGTACGGGCCGAGCTGTACGGCTCCCTCGGCGCGACGGGCCACGGCCACGGCACCCCGAAGGCGGTTCTGCTCGGCCTGGAGGGCGACTCGCCGCGCACGGTGGACGTGGAGACCGCCGACGAGCGTGTGGAGAAGATCAGGTCCACCGGCAGCCTCCGCCTCCTCGGCGACCACGAGATCGCCTTCTCCTTCGACGAGGACATGGTGCTGCACCGCCGCAAGGCGCTGCCCTACCACGCCAACGGCATGACCCTGTGGGCCCACGACGCCCAGGGCGCGGAGCTGCTGTCCAGGACGTACTACTCGGTGGGCGGCGGCTTCGTCGTCGACGAGGAGGCGGTGGGCGCGGACCGCATCAAGCTGGACGACACGGTCCTCAAGCACCCCTTCCGGACCGGCGACGAGCTGCTGCGGCTGACCCGGGAGACGGGTCTGTCCATCTCGGGCCTGATGCTGGAGAACGAGCGCGCCTGGCGCTCGGAGGAGGAGATCCGCGCGGGCCTGCTGGAGATCTGGCGGGTCATGGAGGCGTGCGTGGCCCGCGGCATGTCCAGGGAGGGCATTCTGCCGGGCGGTCTGAAGGTGCGCCGACGCGCCGCGACGACCGCGCGCAAGCTGCGCTCGGAGGGCGACCCGCAGGCCCTGGCGATGGAGTGGATCACGCTCTACGCCATGGCGGTGAACGAGGAGAACGCGGCCGGCGGCCGGGTCGTCACCGCCCCGACCAACGGCGCGGCCGGCATCATCCCGGCGGTGCTGCACTACTACGTGAACTTCGTCCCCGGCGCCGACGAGGAGGGCGTGATCCGCTTCCTGCTCGCCGCCGGCGCGATCGGCATGCTGTTCAAGGAGAACGCCTCCATCTCCGGCGCCGAGGTCGGCTGCCAGGGCGAGGTCGGCTCGGCCTGCTCGATGGCGGCGGGCGCGCTGGCGGAGGTGCTCGGCGGGTCCCCGGAGCAGGTGGAGAACGCCGCCGAGATCGGCATGGAGCACAACCTCGGCCTGACCTGCGACCCGGTCGGCGGCCTCGTCCAGATCCCGTGCATCGAGCGCAACGGCATGGCCGCGGTCAAGGCGGTCACCGCGGCCCGCATGGCGATGCGCGGCGACGGCAGCCACAAGGTCTCCCTGGACAAGGTCATCAAGACGATGAAGGACACCGGCGCCGACATGTCGGTGAAGTACAAGGAGACGGCCCGGGGCGGGCTCGCGGTGAACATCATCGAGTGCTGAGGCTGAGTGCCGAGGGGCGACCTGCGGACGGTACCGGCGGACGCCTCGGCCACCGGTCGGCCGGCGGACGATCCGGGCCGGTGACCCGGGTGGCCCGACGCCGGTGACCCGGGGCATGTCCCCGCACCGGCGTCGGCGACTGCTCTCATTTGTTCAGATAGGCCCAGAACTCGTCGAACGACATGCGCTTGTCGCCGTCGGCGTCGCGGCTGGCGATGATCGCCTCCGCGACGGACTCGGTGACGTTCCAGTCGCCGCCCTGGGCCAGGGCGGTCTTGAACTCGGCCGGGGTGATGAAGCCGTCACCGTCCTCGTCGATCCGGTCGAACTGCCTGCGCGCTTCCTCGATGTCCGCCACCGATGGGCCTCTCGTTCCATGCTGTGATCACCTGCTGACGCGGGTCAGACTATCGGCCGGGCGAGGCAGGTCGGGCCGGGGACGGGACGCACGGAGGAGGGCGTGATGGCGGGCGGAACACTGCGGGAGATCCTCGACGGCGCGGCGCGGGGGGAGTTCCCGCCGGACGACGGGGGCACCACGGTCGTTCCGCAGCCCTCCCGGCGTGACGCCGGGATTCTGGCCTTCACCGCGCACTCGGTGGTCTTCACGGACGAGGATCCCCGGTGGGTGCGCGCGACGCTGGGCGCGCTGGACTGCGATGAGCTCGCGGCGACGATGAACGCGCGGTTCGTCACGGCCCTGATGGAGCGCACCGGGCGGCGCAGCGACACCATCGATGTGATGACGGTGGCCGGTGCGCTGGCGGGCGAGCCGGCGGTCACGCTGAAGGAGCTCGAGGACCCCGGCCATCCCCGGGTCGTCAGCTCCCGTCGGCGGCGCGACGATGTCCGGGTGTGGACGGCGGACGGCGGCGTCCTGGTGCTGGGGCGCGGGATCGCCGGGCGCCTGGAGGCGGCGGTCGAGGTGGGCGGGGAGGTACGGCACCGGGGGCTGGGGCGGGCCCTGGCGAGGGCCGCCCGGCAGCTGAGCGGAGGCGAGCCGGTGTGGGCCCAGGTGTCACCGGGCAACGCCCGCAGCCTGCGGGCGTTCCAGGCGGCCGGCTACCGGCCGGTGGGATCGGAGCTGCTGCTCACCCCAGCCGGCAGCCTGCCGACTTCCGGGACGCCCCTGCCGCACTGACCGGTCCGGTCGGCCTCCTGCGACCTGATCCGCCGACAGGCCCCAAGCAGGTCGGGCGAGGTCCGCTGCGGTTCGGCAGTGCCCTGAAGGGGCGCGGGAACTGCGCGACCAGCCACGACGGCACCGCAGACGAGCGACGGCACAGCGCGGCACTTCCAGCGGAGCCCTCAGCGGTCCACCACCCGCATCTCGAACCAGGTCGTCTTGCCACGGGGCAGCAGATCCACGCCCCAGCGGTCGGAGAGCTTGTCGACGAGGAAGAGGCCCCGGCCGCTGACGTCGGTCTCCTGGACCGGCATCAGACAGGGCAGCCCTCGGGAGGGGTCGCGGACCTCGACGCGGACCCAGCCGGGGCGGCGGCGCATCCGGAGGCCGAAGACCCGGGCGCCGGTGTGCCGCACCGCGTTGCCGACAAGTTCGGACACAAGGAGGACGACGTCCTCCGCGAACCTCGGCGGGAAGCCCCACTGACGCAGGATCACCACCTGCGCCAGTCGGCGAGCGGTGGCCGCGGACTCGGGACGGGACGGCAGCGGCACCTCGGTGTCGGTCGGGTTGCCGAACAACTCCAGCGACTTCAGCGCCCGTTCGTCCTCGACCGCCGGTGACCAGCGCGCCGCGGTCGCCCGTCCGGCGCCCCGCGGCTGTTCCGTACCCTCCAGCCCCGCCATGCCCCCCATCATGGCCGTCCCCGGAGCGCTCCGGGGCCGTTCCGGGGGAATAGCTCCCCCGGAACCTCTCATTCCGGGCAGCTCGACAGGCATATGCCAAAGGCAGTTCAGAGGTCGGAACAGCCTTCTTCACCTGCGCATTCGACCCGTCCGGCGGCAACCGGGGAACTCCCCCCGCAAGGCACGCTTAAGGTTGCCTTAAGGCTGCCATAAACCGCCCCTTCGAGGGACTCGCGCTCCCGCGGAGGGGACGGGCACTCAGAGGAACTTCGCCTTGCCCGGCCCCTCCTCCACGAAGCTGCGCATCCCGCGCTCCCGGTCCTCGGTGGCGAACAGGCCCGCGAACCAGTTCCGTTCGACGGCGAGCCCGGTCTCGATGTCGGTCTCCAGACCGGTGTCGACCGCCTCCTTGGCGGCGCGCAGCGCGATCGCCGGTCCCTGCGCCAGCCGCGCGGCCCAGGCGTGCGCCTGCTCGTAGACCTCGGCGGCCGGAACCACCCGGTCCACCAGGCCGATGGTCAGCGCCTCGTCGGCCCTGACCTGACGGCCCGTGAAGATCAGGTCCTTGGCCTTGGACGGGCCGACCAGCCGGGACAGCCGCTGGGTGCCGCCGGCGCCCGGGATCAGCCCGAGCAGGATCTCCGGCTGCCCCAGCTTGGCGTTCTCCCCGGCGATCCGGTAGTCGGCGCAGAGCGCCAGCTCGCAGCCGCCGCCCAGCGCATAGCCGGTCACCGCGGCCACCACGGGCTTGGGGATGCGGGCCACCGCGGTGAACGAGTCCTGCAGGGCGCGGGCGCGCAGGACCATCGCGGCGTGATCCATCGCCTGCATCTCCTTGATGTCCGCGCCCGCGGCGAACACCTTCTCCCCGCCGTAGATCACCACGGCGCGCACGTCGGCGCGGCCCGCGGCCTCCTCGGCGAGTTCCTTGAGCCGGTCCTGCGTGGCGATGTCCAGCGCGTTCATCGGCGGGCGGTCGAGGCGGAGGGTGCCGACGCCGTCTGCGACTTCGAGAAGTACGGTCATGCACAGCAGGTTAACGCCCACTAACGGCAGCGGCCCCGGTGCGGTCGCTCACACCGGGGCTCGTCGCGGGCGCGTCACAGGGGTCGGCGGAGGTTCACGCCCTCCACTCCTCCCAGGGCATGTTCCAGCCGTTGAGGCCGTTGTCCGGGGCGACCACGCCGTCGTCGGAGTTCTTGACCTCCACGACGTCGCCGAGCAGGGAGTTGGTGTAGAACCACGCCCCGGCGACCTTCTTGTCCCAGCCGCCGCGCACGTCGCGCAGGCCGACACAGCCGTGGCTGGCGTTGTAGTTGCCGAAGGCGTCGCCGCCCCAGTAGTTGCCGTGGATGAAGGTGCCGGACGTGGTCAGGCGCATGGCGTGCGGTACGTCCTTGATGTCGTACTCGCCGTCGTAGCCGACCGTGTCGCCGTTCATGCGGGTCACCCTGTGCTTCTCGCTGATGACCATCTTGCCGTTCCAGGTCGCGCTGCCCGGGGCGCCGGTGGTGACCGGGATGGTCTTCACGACCTTGCCGTCGCGCATGACCTGCATGGTGTGCTTCTTGGCGTCGACCACGGAGACCTGGTTGCGGCCGATGGTGAAGGTGACGGTCTTGTCCTGCTCGCCGTAGACGCCGTCGCGGCCCTCGACTCCGTCGAGATTGAGGTCGACGGTCACCTTGGTGCCGGCCTTCCAGTACTTCTCCGGCCGGAAGTCGAGCCGGTCGTTGCCGAACCAGTGGCCGGCGACCTCGACGGCCGGTTCTGTGGTGATGCGGATGGCCCTCTCCACGTCCTCGGGGTTGGTGATGCCCCGGGTGAAGCGGAGGGAGAACGGCATCCCGACGCCGACCGTGGAGCCGTCCTCGGGGGTGAAGCGCCCGATGAAGGTGTTCTTCGGGGTCAGCGTGGTGAACCTGGCGTCCTCGGCGGCGGTGCGCCCCGCGGAGTCCTCGGCGACCGCGTGCACCTGGTACTCGGTAGCCGCGGCCAGATGGGTGGACGGCGTCCAGCTCGCGCCGTCCGCGGCCGTCTTCCCGTCGACCCGGTTGCCGTCGGCGTCCTTGACGACCACCTCGGTCAGCTTGCCCTTGGCCACGCTGACCCGCAGCGCGCCGCTGGTCCCGACGGACTCGGCGCCGTTCTCCGGGGCGACGGTGATGACCGCCTCGGACTGCTTGCTCTGCGCCGCGGTGGAGTCCGCGCCGGCCTTCCCCTTGCCGTCACCCGACCCGGCCCCCGAGCCCGATCCTCCGCCGCACGCGGTCACCGCCAGCAGCAGCGCCCCGAGCGCCAGCGCCGACAGCCTTCTGCCGCCCCGTCCTGGTATGCCGGCCGACGCCCCCGATATCGGACGCACGTTCACGTCGTCTCCCCTCGCCGGGCCTGGTCCGGCCCGCTCCTCCCCGGTGCGCGAGTGTGCGCAGACGCGCATGGTAACCACAGGCCAGGGGCATATCGGCCGCGGGGATTGTCACTGTTCCGTACCGAGTTCCGCGCCGCGTCAGGTACCGAGTTCCGCGCCGCGTCACGAACCGAGTTCCGTACCGCGTCACGCACCGGGCTCCGTGCCGCGTGCGGAACCGGGCGGTCACTCGGCGGCGCTGCCCGCCCGCCACTCCTTCCAGGTCATGTTCCAGCCGCCGAGCCCGTTGTCCGGGGCCACCGTCCGGTCCTTGCTGCCGGTCACCTCGACGACGTCGCCGACGAGGCTGCGGTCGAAGAACCAGCCCGCCGGGGTGTCCGCACCGCCCCCCTTGACGTCGCGCAGGCCGATGCAGCCGTGGCTGACGTTGGAGCGGCCGAAGACATCCTCCTCCGCCCAGTAGTTGCCGTGCAGGAAGGTGCCGGAGTAGGTCAGCCGGATGGCATGCGGCACGTCAGGGATGTCGTACTCGCCCCCGAAACCGACCGTGCGGCTGTCCATGCGGGTGACGTCCAGCATCTCGGTCACCACCATCCGGCCGTTGTAGGTGGTGGTCTTCGGCGCCCCGGCGGTGATCGGCACGGTGGCCAGCAGCTCGCCGTCCCGGCGCACCTTCATGGTCTTGCGGGCCGCGTCGACCACCGAGACCTGGCTGCGGCCGACGGTGAAGGAGACCCTCTTGTGCTGCAGCCCGAACACCCCGGGCGCCCCTTCGACGTCCCGGAACCGCAGGTCGACGGTGACCTCGGTGCCGGGCTTCCAGTAGTGCTCGGGGCGGAAGTCGAGACGGTCCCTGCCGAACCAGTGGGGGCGGATCTCCACGGGCGGCTCCGCGGTCACCGTGACCGCGCGTTCCACCGCGGCCCGGCGGGTGATCTTCCGGTTGAACTCCACGGAGACGATCATGCCGGTGCCGACTACGGAACGGTTCTCCGGGGCGACATAGCCGATGAAACGCTCGTCGGGGACATGGGTGGTGAAGGTGGCGTGCCGGGTGGAGCGGTTGCCCCGGCCGTCCAGGGCGACGACGTCGACCGTGTACCTCGCGGCGAGCGCCAGCCGTTCGTCCTCCGGTTCCCAGCGCAGCCCGTCGGCGGAGATCCGCCCCGGCACCGCGGTGTGCCGGGCGTCCCGCGACCTGACGACCTTCACCGACTCCAGACGGCCGTCGGACACCCGGACCGACAGCCGCTTCCCGGGCCGTACGCCCCGGCTGCCGTCGTCCGGAGAGATGCGGATGGCCTCCTCCGGGGTGGGGGGCTTGCCGAACACCCCGCCGATACCGGTGCCGGCCGAGGTACAGCCGACGGCCCCGGTCAGCAGTCCTGCCCATGTCAGTACGGCGGCCAGTGCGGCCCCCGCGCGCCGTGCGCGTCCCTGTGCGTGCCTCACAACCACGCGTAACGACGGCGTCCGCCCGGGGAAACGTGAGTGCGAGCCAAGCGGTGGGCAGAAATGAGGGAAGGACGACGCGACGGGACGGCGCCATGGGCTGACACGACGGGATCGGCAGCGGCCGGGACGCCGCGCGCCCTTCCTCCTCGTTCTTCTCCGTCCTCGCCGTTCCCCGTCCTGGCCCCGTCGTTCCACGAGCCGCGGGAGGCTGACAGGTGTCCAGCGCAGCCGAGCAGGAGGCGGTGTCCGGTGAACCCGCCGCCGAGGGCGGACGCCGCGCCGCCGTCAACGGGGTGCGGCGGGCCGTGCCGCCGCCGGCCGTGCCCGCGTGGCCGGGTACCCCGGTGCCGCTCGGTGCGCGGTACCGGACCGGGCCCGACGGGGTGACGGGCACCAACTTCGCCCTGTGGGCGGGCGGCGCGGAGGCTGTCGAGCTGTGCCTGTTCGACGAGCCGGGCGACGGCGGCGGGGAGAGCCGGGTGCGGCTGACCGAGCTGACGCACGAGATCTGGCACGGCTTCGTGCCGGGAGTACTGCCGGGGCGCCGCTACGGCTACCGGGTGCACGGCCGCTGGGACCCGTGGACCGGCGCCCGCTGGAACCCGGCGAAACTGCTGCTCGACCCGTACGCGCGCGCGGTGGACGGCGAGTTCCGGCTGCCGCCGGAGGTGTACGGGCATGTGCGGGACTGGCCGGAGCAGCAGGTCGCCGACACGGTGCGGGACGACCGCGACTCCGCCCCGCACGTCCCCAAGGGGGTGGTCGTCCACGATGACGACGACTGGGCGGACGACCACCGGCCGAAGACCCCGTGGGCCGACTCGGTCATCTACGAGCTGCACGTGCGCGGCTTCACCAAGCTGCACCCGGCTGTCCCCGAGCAGCTGCGCGGCACCTACGCGGGCCTCGCCCACCCGGCGGCGGTCGAGCACCTGGTGAAGCTGGGTGTGACGGCGGTGGAGCTGCTGCCGGTGCACCAGTTCGCGCACGAGGACCATCTGCTGAAGCGGGGCCTGCGCAACCACTGGGGCTACAACTCCGTCGGCTACTTCGCCCCGCACTCCGGCTACGCCGCCTCGGGCACCCGGGGCGAGCAGGTCGGCGAGTTCAAGCGGATGGTGCGCGCGCTGCACGCGGCCGGCATCGAGGTGATTCTCGACGTGGTCTACAACCACACCGCCGAAGCCGGTGAGCTGGGCCCGATGCTGTCCCTGAAGGGCATCGACAACCGCGGCTACTACCGGCTGCAGTCCGACGCCAGGCGGTACGCCGACTACACCGGCTGCGGCAACACCCTGCACGTCGTCCAGCCGCACGTACTGCGCCTGATCACGGACTCGCTGCGGTACTGGGTGACCGAGATGGGCGTGGACGGCTTCCGCTTCGATCTGGCCGCGGCGCTGGCCCGCTCGATGCACGACGTCGACATGCTGTCCCCGTTCCTCGCGGTGATCGCGCAGGACCCGGTGCTGCGCCGGGTGAAGCTGATCGCCGAGCCGTGGGACGTGGGGTCGGGCGGCTACCAGGTGGGCGCGTTCCCCCCGCTGTGGACCGAGTGGAACGACCGCTACCGGGGCGCCGTGCGGGACTTCTGGCGGCACGCGCTGCCGGACGTACGGGAGATGGGCTACCGGCTGTCCGGGTCGAGCGACCTGTACGCCTGGGGCGGGCGGCGCCCCTACGCGTCGGTCAACTTCATCACCGCGCACGACGGCTTCACCCTCCGGGACCTGGTGTCGTACGAACGCAAGCACAACGAGGCCAACGGCGAGGGCAACCGGGACGGCACGGACGACAACCGGGCGTGGAACTGCGGGGCCGAGGGCGAGACCGGCGACGCGGCGGTACGGGCGCTGCGACGGCGCCAGCTGCGGAACCTGCTGACCACGCTGCTGCTGTCGACGGGCGTGCCGATGCTGGTCGCGGGCGACGAGATGGGCCGCACACAGCGCGGCAACAACAACGCGTACTGCCAGGACAACGAGATCAGCTGGCTGGACTGGAGTCTGCTGGAGGATCCGGGCTGGAGAGCCCTGTTCGAACTGACGTCCCGGCTGACGGAGCTGCGGCAGCGGCATCCGGTGCTCCGGCGCCGGGCCTTCTTCTCGGGGCGGGCCCGCTCCGCGCACGGGCTTCGGGACCTGGCCTGGTTCACCGCGGGGGGCACGGAGATGACGGAGGGCGACTGGTACGCGCCCACGGCGACGCTGGGCATGTATCTGTCGGGGCGGGACATCCCCGGGCGGGACGAGCGGGGCGCGCCGATCCTCGACGACAGTTTCCTCGCCGTGCTGCACGCCGGGGAGCGGCCGGTGGAGTTCGTGCTGCCGGGTCCGCCGTGGGCCGGGCAGTACGAGGTCGTCGTCGACACCTCGCGGGAGGAGCAGGCCGAGGCCCCCGGGGGAGTGCATCCTGCGGGAGCGGCGATCACGGTGCCGGAGCGGGCGGTGCTGTTGCTGAAGGCGCTGGGTTGACGGACCCTCGCCGACGCCCCGACGGCGCAGGTCGTAGGTCCAACGGCGGAGTACGGTCGGGCCAAAACCCGGTGGGCAGTGTCAGTGGCGTTCCGTAGTCTCGCTGCTGATGCCCACGACACCCGAAGCCACCGAGCCCGCACCCGCCCAGGACCGCTCCGCCGTACGGACGCTGCTGCGGCTGTGGCCGTACGTCCGGCCCGTGCGGGCGCGGCTGTTCACCGCCGCGTTCATCGCGATCCTCGCCTCCTGCGTGGGGCTGGTGATCCCGCTCGTCCTCAAGTGGCTGGTGGACGGACCGGTCGCCGACCGGGACCCGGCGGGAGTGTGGCTGGGCGCGCTGTACGTGCTGCTCCTCGGCATCGCGGAGGCGCTGCTGTTCGGGCTGCGGCGGTGGCTGGTGGCCCGGCCGCTGTCGCATGTCGAGGCGGAGATGCGGGCGGATCTGTACCGGCATCTGCAGCGGCTGCCGGTGGCCTTCCACGACCGGTGGGCCTCGGGACAGCTGCTGTCCCGAGGCACCACGGATCTGATGCTGCTGCGCTTGTTCCTCGCCTTCCCTCTGACCTTCCTGCTGGTCAACGGGGTGACGATCATCGTCGGCGTGGTGATCATGCTGGTCCAGGACTGGACGCTGGGGCTGGTGATCCTCGGCCCCGCCGTGCCGGTGATGGTCGTGTGCGTGCTCTTCGAGAAGCGGTACGCCGCGGTGGCCCGGCTCGCGCAGGACCAGGTCGGGGATCTGACGACGGTGGTCGAGGAGAGTGTGCTCGGCATCCGGATCATCAAGGGGTTCGGTCGGCACCGCACCCAGGCGCGGGCGTTCCGGGAGCTGTCGAAGACGCTGCGCGGGACGGAGCTGCACAAGGCGCGGCTGCTGGCGGCGATCTGGGCGGTCATCGTGACGCTGCCGGAGGTGGCGATCGGCGCGGCGCTGGTGGTGGGCGCGGTCCAGGTGGCCGACGGGGCGCTGTCCGCGGGGACGCTGGTGGCGTTCCTGTCCACGGCGCTCGCGCTGCGGTGGCCGGTGGAGTCGATCGGGTTCCTGCTGGCGATGAGTCAGGAGGCGGCGACGGCCACGGAGCGGTACTTCGAGGTGATGGACGCGGAGCCGGAGTCCCGTGCCGGCGCGCCCACGTGTGCCGCCCCTGAGGGCACCTCCCGGGCCGTCCGGGCACGCAGGGGGGCCCGACCGCCCGCGGCCGGTGCGGACGGCCTCCGCTTCCACGACGTCACCTTCCGCTATCCGGACGCCCCGCCCGACGCCCCGCCCGTCCTCGACCGCGTCGACCTGCACATCCGCCCCGGCGAGTCCCTCGCCCTGGTCGGCGCCACCGGCAGCGGGAAGACGACGCTCACCGCGCTGATCCCCCGCCTGCACGAGCTGACCGCCGGCCGGATCACCCTGGACGGCGAGGACATCACCACCCTGCCCCGTGCGGAGCTGCGTGCGAGGGTCGCCGTCGCCTTCGAGGAGCCCACGCTGTTCTCGGCGACCGTCGGCGAGAACGTGCTGATGGGCATCGCCGACGGCCCGGGGGAGGTCCACGACGGCGCGCTGCAGCGCGCCCTGTCCGTCGCCCAGGCCGACTTCGTGCACGCCCTCCCGCAGGGCAGCGCCACCCCGGTGGGCGAGCAGGGCCTCAGCCTGTCCGGCGGTCAGCGGCAGCGGCTGGCCCTGGCCCGGGCCGTGGTCGGGCAGCCGGACTTCCTCGTCCTGGACGATCCGCTGTCCGCGCTGGACGTGCACACCGAGGCCGCCGTCGAGGCGGCGCTGCGCCGGGTGCTCTCCGACACCACCGCCCTGATCGTGGCCCACCGCCCGTCCACGGTGCTGCTCGCCGACCGCGTCGCCCTGCTCTCCGACGGCCGGATCACCGCCGTGGGAACCCACCACGAACTGCTGCGCGGCAACGCCGAGTACGCCCGTCTGATGTCGGGACGGCAGGAGCGACACGGACCCCAGGAACCCCAAGGACAGCAAGGACAGCAAGGACAGCAGGGACAGCAGGGACGACGAGCAGGGGAGGACGGATGACGGCGCCCGCGACGACCGTTCCGGAGCAGGAGCGGCCGGACGAGAAGTCCCCGACGGCCGGCGACGACCCGTTCGACCACGACGTCCTGCCCTCCCCGCCGGGTGCCACGGGTGCGCTGCTGCGCTCCCTGCTGGCCCCGATGAAGGCCCGCGTGGCCGTCACCACGCTGCTCCTGCTGCTCCAGCAGGCGGCGGTGCAGGCGGGCCCGCTGCTGGTGGCGTACGCGATCGACACGGCCGTGCCGGCGCTCCGGGACGAGCGGTACGGGCCGCTGGTCGCGGTGGGCGTGGGCTATCTGCTGTGCGCAGTGGCCGGCGGCGCGCTGCAGTACGCGTTCATCACCGCCTCCGCCCGGGTCAACCAGAACGTGCTGCTGGACCTGCGGGGCCGGATCTTCCGGCACGCCCAGGCGCTCAGCGTGGACTTCCACGAGCGCTACACCTCGGGCCGGCTGATCTCCCGGTCGACCACGGACGTGGAGTCGCTGCGGGAGCTGCTCGACGAGGGCCTGCAGGAACTGGTCACGGTGGTGCTGTCGTTCGTCTACATCGCGGTGCTGCTGCTCTGGCTGGACCTGGGGCTGGGCGCAGTCGCGGTGGCGTCGTTCGTGCCGCTGTACGCGCTGGTGCGGCTGTACCAGCGGCGGGCGGGCCGGGTCTACCGGGCGCGGTCCACCGCGATCGCGGCCGTGATCGTGAAGTTCGTGGAGACGATGAACGGCATCCGGCCGGTGCGTGCCTTCCGCCGCGAGGCGGCCAACGACGCCGAATTCGCGGTGCTGAACCGGCGGCACGAGCGCACCAACGGCGACGCCCTGCTGGAGATGGCCCGCTACGTGGTCGGTTCACGGCTGGTGGCCAACACCACGGTCGCCGGGATCGTGCTGTGGGGTGCCTACCGGGTCGCGGACGGCACGCTTGCGCTGGGTGTGCTGGCGGCGGCGGTGCTGTATCTGCGCCGGCTGTACGACCCGATCGACCGGCTCGGCATGTTCCTGAACTCGGCCCAGTCGGCGGGCGCCTCCCTGGAGAAGATCGCGGGCCTGCTGGCGCAGACGCCGTCCGTTCCGGAGCCGGTGGCACCGGTGGAGCTCCCGGCGCGGCGGTCGGCGCACCCCGGCCGCGAGGTCGTCTTCGACGCGGTCGGCTTCGGCTACCGCACCGGCGGCGAGGTGCTGCCCCGGTTCGACCTGACCATCCCGGCCGGGCAGACCGTGGCGGTGGTCGGTTCGACCGGCGCGGGCAAGTCGACGCTGGCCAAGCTGCTGGCGCGGTTCTACGACCCGTCCGCCGGGCGGGTGCTGCTGGACGGCACCGACCTGCGCGACCTGGCGGTGCCCGAACTGCGCCGCGGGGTGGTGATGGTGACGCAGGAGGCGTTCCTGTTCTCCGGCACGGTCGCCGACAACATCGCCATCGGGCGTCCGGAGGCGACCCGGGAGGAGATCGAGCGGGCCGCCAAGGCGATCGGCGCGCACGACTTCATCAGCGCGCTGCCCGACGGCTACGACACGGACGTACGCAAGCGGGGCGGGCGGATCTCCGCCGGTCAGCGGCAACTGGTGGCGTTCGCGCGGGCGCTGCTCGCCGATCCGGCGGTGCTGATCCTCGACGAGGCCACCAGTTCGCTGGACATCCCGGGCGAGCAGGCGGTGCAGCGGGCGATGTCGACGGTGCTGAAGGGTCGTACGGCGATGGTCATCGCGCACCGGCTGTCGACCGTGGAGATCGCCGACCGGGTGCTGGTGATGGAGCGGGGCCGGATCATGGAGGATGGCACTCCGGCGGAACTGATCGCGGGCTCGGGTCGCTTCGCGGACCTGCACAGGGCATGGCGGGACAGCCTGGCATAGCCGCCGCGGGCACCGTTGTGCCGACGGCACGTCACGGGGGGGGGACGGATGATCGACGCGTACGGGGATCCCGGCACGCCCGACGCCCGCAGCGGCCGGCACTATCTGTGGTGGCTGGTGCGGCGGCAGGCCGGGCGGACGGCGGTCGGGGCGCTGCTGTCCAGTGTGTGGATGGCGCTGCTCGCGGTGCTGCCGTATCTGATGTCCCGCGCGATCGACGACGGACTGGCGCCCGGTGCCGTGGCGACGCTGGCGGGCTGGGCGGGTGCGCTGCTCGCGGTGGGGGCGTTCAACGCCTGGCTGGGCATCATGCGGCACCGCACGATGACGCGGGTGCGGATGGACGCCAACTTCCGCACGGTGAAGGTCGTGGTGGATCAGGCGGTGCGGCTGGGGGCCGCGCTGCGGCGCCGGGCCGGCGCCGGGGAGATCGTCACCATCGGGGTGGGTGACGTGGTGACGATCGGCAGCTCGCTGACGGCGGTCGGACCGGGCGTCGGCGCGGTCGTCGGGTATGCGGTCGTCGCCGGGCTGCTGCTGTCCGTGTCGGTGCAGCTGGCCGCGGTGGTGCTGCTCGGACTGCCGTTGATCGGCGTGCTGGTGGGGCCGCTGCTGGGGCGGCTGCAGGGCGCCGAGACGGAGTACCGGGAGCGGCAGAGCGTGCTCACCGCGCGGATCGGCGACATCGCGGGCGGGCTGCGGGTGCTCAACGGTCTGGGCGGAAAGGGGCTGGCCGGCGACGCGTTCCGCCGGGACTCGGGGCGGCTGCGTGAGCAGGGCTACCGGGTGGGGGCGGTGACCAGCTGGGTCCAGTCGCTGGGCGTCGGACTGCCGACGCTGTTCGCGGCGGTGGTGACCTGGCTCGCGGCCCGGCAGGCCGTTCAGGGGCGGATCAGCGTGGGCGAGCTGGTGTCGGTGTACGGCTATGTGGCGGTGCTGGTCGGCCCGGTGGCATTCATGATCGAGATGGGTCAGCTGGTCAGCCGCGGTCTGGTGGCCGCCCGGCGGGTCACCGCCTTCCTCCGCCTGGAGCCGGCGGCGGACGACGGCCGGCGGGAGGCTCCGGTGGAGCCCGCGGCGCTGGACGACCCGGAGTCCGGGGTCCGGGTGCTGCCGGGCCGCCTGACCGTCCTGGCCGGCGCCCGCCCGGCGGACGCGGCGGCCGTCGTGGACCGCCTGGGCCGCTACACGCCGTCGGACGCCACCTGGGGCGGCATACGCCTGGACGAACTGCCGCTCGCCCAGATCCGCAAGCGCATCCTGGTCGCCGACGCGGAGGCAGACCTGTTCGCGGGCACGCTCCGCGAAATACTGGACACCTCTCAGACACCCCCCGGGGGCGCGGCGAACCGCACGACCGGCCACCCGCCGACCGACAGCCACCACCCCAGGGGCGCGGGGAACTGCGCGCCCGGCCACAACACACCCGCAGCCGCCGGGCAGCCCGTAGAGGCACCCTCTGAGGCGCACCTCGTGCGGGCCGTCCACACCGCCGTGGCCGACGACATCGTGCGGGCCCTGCCCGCCGGCCTCGCCTCGCCGATCGACGCGCAGGGCCGCAACCTCTCCGGCGGCCAGCGCCAGCGCGTGCGGCTGGCCCGGGCCCTGGCGGCCGGCCCCGAGGTACTGTTCGCCGTCGAGCCGACGTCGGCACTGGACGCCCACACCGAGGCCACCGTGGCGGACCGCCTCCGGCAGGCCCGCGCGGGCCGGACCACCGTGCTGGCCGCCACCTCCCCGCTGCTGCTGGACCGTGCCGACGTCGTGCACTACCTGGTCGACGGCAAGGTCACGGCCACCGGCAGCCATCGCGAGCTCCTCGACACCGCGCCCGGCTACCGGGCGCTCGTCTCACGGGACGCGGGCCCGGCCGCGCAGGCTGACGCAGACGCAGACCCAGACGCAGACATGGCCGCAGCCGCGGACGCCGGGGCAGCCGCGGACGCCGAGGAGGTCACCGGATGACGCCACGTCATCTCCCCGTCGCCGGGCGCACCGAGGTCCGGCGCGCGGTGGCCGCCCTGGTCCGGGCCGACGGCCGGACCTTCACCGCGCTGCTCGCGCTGAACGCGCTGGCGGCTGCAGCGGGCCTGGCCGCGCCCTGGCTGCTGGGCCGCATCGTGGACGAGGTACGTGCCGGGGGCGGGGTCGGCGCCGTGGACCGGATGGCGCTCGCCATCCTGGTGTGCACGGTGGCGCACATGCTCCTCGCACGCTGGGCGCGGAACGTGGGACACCGGTTCGGTGAGCGGACGCTGGCCCGGGTGCGGGAGCGCTTCGTGGACCGGGCCCTGGCGCTGCCCTCGTCGGTGGTGGAGCGGGCCGGGACGGGAGACCTGACGGCGCGTGGCACGGCGGACGTGACCAAGGTCGGCGTCACCCTCCGCGACGCCGGGCCGGAGCTGCTGATCAACGGCGTGCAGGCGCTGTTCCTGCTGGGTGCGGTGTTCGTGCTGGACCCGCTGCTCGGCGTGGTCGGGCTGCTGGGGCTGGCGCCGATCGGGCCGGCGCTGCGCTGGTATCTGCGCCGGGCCCGGGACGGCTATCTCTCCGAGGGCGCGGCCACCTCGGACGTCGCGGAGACCCTCGCGGCGACCACGGCCGGGGCCCGCACGGTGGAGGCGTTCCGGCTGCGCGGGCGGCGGATCGCGGCGAGCCGTGCGGCGCTGGAGGCCTCCCGGCGCACCCGGTACCACACGCTGTATCTGCGCACGGTGTTCTTCCTCGTGGTGGGCGTCTCGCAGGCCGTTCCGGTGGCGGGCGCGCTGCTGGCCGGCGGGGTACTGCACGCGCAGGGAGCGATGAGCCTGGGCGCGGTGGTGGCGGCGGCACTGTACTTCCAGCGGCTCGGCGCACCGCTGGACGAGGTTCTGTACCGGGTCGAGGACCTGCAGGCCGGTGGCGCCTCGTTCGCCCGGGTGGAGGGGCTGGCGTCGGCCCCGCGGGACACGGCCGGCGACTCCCCCGCCCCGGCACACGACCGTATCGACGTCACGGATGTGCGCTATTCCTACGGCCGCGGCGGCGAGGTGCTGCGCGGCGTCGACCTCACCGTCCGGCCGGGCGAGCGGCTGGCGGTCGTCGGGCCGTCCGGCGCGGGCAAGACGACGCTGAGCAGGCTGCTGGCGGGCGTCGAGGCGCCGACCGCGGGCTCGGTGACGGTGGGCGGGGTGCCGGTGGCCGCGCTCTCCCCGGAGCGGCTGCGCCGCCAGGTCGTGCTCGTCACGCAGGAGCACCATGTCTTCCTCGGCACGGTTCGCGACAATCTGCTCATCGCCGAACCCACCGCCGCGGACG
Organism: Streptomyces poriticola; assembly: GCF_036689765.1. NCBI lineage: Bacteria > Bacillati > Actinomycetota > Actinomycetes > Kitasatosporales > Streptomycetaceae > Streptomyces > Streptomyces poriticola. The sequence goes on along the minus strand of NZ_JBAGKH010000049.1, from coordinate 6,550 downwards.
ACGCGTTGTGGGCCGCGCTCGCCGCGGTCGGCGCCGACGGCTGGGTGCGAGAGCTGCCCGACGGCCTCGGCACCGAGCTGGGCGCGGACGCCGAGGGCCCGGACGGGTCGCAGGCCCAGCAGCTGGCGCTGGCCCGGGTGGTACTGGCGGACCCGCACACGCTGATCCTCGACGAGGCCACCGCGCTGCTGGATCCGGCGACGGCCCGGCACACCGAGCGGGCGCTGGCCGCGGTGCTTCGGGGCCGTACGGTGATCGCCGTCGCGCACCGGCTGCACACCGCCCACGACGCCGACCGGGTGGCGGTGATGGAGGACGGCCGGCTGTCGGAACTCGGCACCCACGACGAGCTGGTGGCGGCCGGCGGTGCCTACGCGGCGCTGTGGCGGTCCTGGCACGGCGAGCCGCCCCTGCGCCGCGAGGTGCCGCCCGTGCACCCGGAGCCGCCCGCCCCCGCCGATCACCACCGGTCCGTATAGCGGACGTGAACTCCTGGACAACGGACGTAATCCAGCCAACTTTATGACGCGCCCCTGACAAATCGACGCCACATTTGCCACGCTTTCCATGGCCGCTCCACAGCAACCCCACGGCACCGTCCCGTGCTGTGCCGCGGCCCGCTCCCGCACGTGGTTCTGCGTACGCCCTGTACCGCCGGCGGCCCACCCGCCGTCCGGCCTCCCCTGGTCGCGCACCCCGCGGCCACGCAGAAGGAGTCAGTGTTGAGCAGCAGTTCTCCCCACAGACGCACCTCCCACACCACACCCCGCCGCTCCACCCGCCGCACCGCGGCCGTCGCCCTGGCCGGTGTCGCCGCGCTGATCGCCGCGGCGGTCCAGTCCGGCACCGCCACCGCCGCCCCGACCGCGGCCCCCGCGCCCGGCGCCGAGGCGGTCGAGCTCAGCCCCGCCCAGCGCGCCGAGCTGCTGCGCGAGGCGGACGCCGCCAAGGTGGACACCGCCGACGACCTGGGCCTGGGCGCCAAGGAGAAGCTGGTCGTCCGCGACGTGTTCAAGGACCGCGACGGCACCGTGCACACCCGCTACGAGCGCACCTACGACGGGCTGCCCGTCCTCGGCGGCGACCTGGTCGTCACCACCTCCGCCGCCGGCCGGACCGTGAACGTCGTCAAGGCCACCCGTACCGCGGTCCGGCCCGCCACCACGACCCCGCGGATCACGGCCGCCAGCGCCGAGCGGCAGGCCGTGTCCGCGGCCGAGGACGCCGGGGCGCAGCGGCCGGACGCCGAGGGCGCCCCGCGCAAGGTGGTCTGGGCGGCCGAGGGCGAGCCGGTGCTGGCGTACGAGACGGTCGTCGGCGGCCTCCAGGAGGACGGCACCCCGAACGAACTGCATGTGATCACCGACGCCGCCACCGGCGAGAAGCTGTACGAGTACCAGGCGGTCCACAACGGCACCGGCCACACCGTGTACAGCGGCACCGTCGAGCTGACCACCACGCGGTCCGGGTCGTCGTACAACCTCACGGACGGCGCGCGCGGCAACCACCGCACGTACAACCTCAACCGCGGCTCCTCCGGCACCGGCACACTGTTCTCCGGCAGCGACGACGTCTGGGGCAACGGCAGCCCGTCCAACCTGGAGTCGGCCGGCGCCGACGCCCACTACGGCGCGGCACTGACCTGGGACTACTACCAGGACGTGCACGGCCGCAGCGGTATCCGCGGCGACGGCGTGGCCGCCTACTCGCGGGTCCACTACGGCAACAACTACGTCAACGCGTTCTGGTCCGACAGCTGCTTCTGCATGACGTACGGCGACGGCCGCAGCAACGCCAACCCGCTCACCTCCATCGACGTCGCCGCCCACGAGATGACGCACGGTCTGACGTCCAACACCGCGGGCCTGCGCTACAGCGGCGAGTCCGGCGGCCTGAACGAGGCGACCAGCGACATATTCGGCGCGACCGTCGAGTTCTTCGCGGACAACTCCGAGGACGTCGGTGACTACCTCATCGGCGAGAAGATCAACATCCGGGGCGACGGCACCCCGCTGCGCTACATGGACCGGCCCAGCCGGGACGGCGCGTCCAAGGACTACTGGTACTCCGGTATCGGCTCGATCGACGTGCACTACTCGTCCGGGCCCGCCAACCACTTCTTCTACCTGCTGAGCGAGGGCAGCGGCACCAAGACCATCAACGGTGTCACCTACGACTCGCCGACCTCCGACGGGCTGCCGGTCACCGGCATCGGCCGCGACAAGGCGGAGAAGATCTGGTTCCGCGCACTGACCACCAAGTTCACCACGACCACCAACTACGCGGGCGCCCGCACCGGCACCCTCGCCGCGACCGGTGAGCTGTACGGCACCGACAGCGACGAGTACAAGGCGGTCCAGGACGCCTGGGCCGGTGTCAACGTCGGCGAGCGCTCCGACGGCGGCGGTGGCGGCGGTGACTCCTTCGAGAACTCCACCGATGTGGCGATCCCGGACAACGGCGCCGCGGTCACCTCCTCGGTCACCGTCTCCGGCCGGGCCGGCAACGCGCCCAGCAACCTCCGGGCCACGGTCGACATCGTGCACACCTGGCGCGGTGACCTGCAGATCGACCTGCTGGCCCCGGACGGGACGGCGTACCGGCTGAAGGACACCAGCTCCTCCGACTCGGCGGACGACGTCAACGAGACGTACACCGTCGACGCCTCCTCGGAGACCGCCAACGGCACCTGGCAGCTGCGCGTGCAGGACCGGGCCAGGTGGGACACCGGGTACATCGACAGCTTCAAGCTGACCTTCCCGTAACCGACGGGCGGGCCGTGTGACGGGCGGCACCCGGGACCCTGCGTCCCCGGGTGCCGCCCTACGCTTGGGCCCCATGCCAGCACGGGACTTCACCTACGACGCCGTCGGCGCGACCCGCGAGCCGGGCTCCTGCCCGCCGGGGTTCCGCCCGCTGCACGTCCGTACCCGGATCGGGGAGGGCGAGCCGGTGTTCCGCAGGGCGTCCGAGGCGGTGCTGACCTGGGAGATGCACCGCGCGCTCGGCGTCGGCGTCGACACGGACGCCGACCGCGCCGCACCCGGAGTCGACGTCACCGTCACCCTCGCCGGACTGGTCCGGGCGCCCTGCCGGGTGGTGTGGACGGTGGAGGAGCACCGCCGGGCCGGCTGGGCGTACGGCACCCTGGCGGGGCACCCGGAGAGCGGCGAGGAGGCGTTCGTGGTGGACCGCACCGGCGACGGCACCGTCTGGCTGACCGTGACCGGTTTCAGCCGCCCCGCCGCCTGGTACACCCGGGCCGGCGGAGCGGCCACCCGCGGACTGCAGCACGCCTACGCGCGCCGCTGCGGGACGGTGCTGCGCCGGCTGACCGCCGACCAGGCGGAGGACTGACCGGGGCCGGCTGCGGCCCCGGCCCGCCCCCGGTCACCTCATCAGCAGCCCCGCCGCCTCCACCACTTCCTCCGCAGGTGTCGCGACCAGGCCCGGTTCCGCGCTCGACGCCAGCAGCGGGTGGGCGGGCAGGATACGGACCGTGTAGCCGAAGGGGCCGGTACGGTCCAGGGCGAGGGGCCCCTCGTAGATCCAGCGGCCCTCCGTGTCCGGGCCGCCCACCGGTTTCAGCGGGACGCCCGCCGCGTCGCTGATCCGGTCCTCGGAGTCCACCCGGCCGGAGACCGCCTGCACCTCCACGTCCTCCGGGGCCAGTTCGCCGAGCCGGACCCGCACCCGCAGCCCGAGCGTGCTGCCCAGCTCCGCGGTGGCGGGGGCGGCGGAGGTCTCCAGGTGGTCGACGCTCACGCCCGGCCAGGCCGTGCGCAGCCGCGCCTTCCACTCGGCCAGGCCGCGCGCCGTGTCCGGGTCCAGCGCACGGTGCGCCTGCGCCGCCGGGGCGTACAGCCGCTCCACGTACTCCCGGACCATCCGGCCGGCCAGCACCTTGGGCCCGAGCAGGCTCAGCGTGCGGCGGACCATCTCGATCCAGCGGTCCGGCAGCCCGCTCTGCCCCCGCTCGTAGAACCGCGGGGTGACCCGCTGCTCCAGCAGGTCGTAGAGGGCGGCGGCCTCTATGGCGTCGCGCTGCTCGGGGTCGGTTGCGGAGCCGTCGGCGGTGGGGATCGCCCAGCCGAAGTCCGGCTGGAACCACTCGTCCCACCAGCCGTCCAGCACCGACAGATTGAGACAGCCGTTGAGCGCCGCCTTCATCCCGGAGGTGCCGCAGGCCTCCAGCGGGCGCAGCGGGTTGTTCAGCCAGATGTCGCAGCCCGGGTACAGCTTCTGCGCCATCGCCATGCCGTAGTCCGGCAGGAACACGATACGGTGCCGCACCCGCGGGTCGTCCGCGAACCGCACCAGCTCCTGCACCAGCCGCTTGCCGCCGTCGTCGGCCGGGTGCGCCTTGCCGGCCACGACGATCTGCACCGGCCGCTCGGGGTGCAGCAGCAGTTCCATCAGCCGGTCCCGGTCGCGCAGCATCAGCGTCAGCCGCTTGTACGACGGCACCCGGCGCGCGAACCCGATGGTGAGCACGTCCGGATCGAGGACGTCGTCGATCCAGCCCAGCTCGGCGGTGCCCGCGCCGCGCTGCCGCCAGGAGGTCCGCAGCCGCTCCCGCACCTCCGTCACCAGCTGCTCGCGCAGGGTCCGGCGCAGCTCCCAGATCTCCTGGTCGGGGATGTCGGCGACGGAGTCCCAGCGGTCGGAGCCGCCGACCGTCAGCGCGTCCTCGGCGCGCTGCACGCCGATCTGCCGGGCGCCGAGCCGGAACACCTCGGGGGCGACCCAGGTGGGCGCGTGCACCCCGTTGGTGACGGAGGTGATCGGCACCTCGTCGGCGTCGAAGCCGGGCCACAGCCCGGAGAACATCTCCCGGCTGACGCCCCCGTGCAGCAGGGAGACGCCGTTGGCGCGCTGGGCCAGCCGCAGGCCCATCACCGCCATGTTGAACAGGTTGGGCTCGCCGCCCGGGTAGGTCTCCATGCCGAGCCGCAGGATCCGCTCGACGTCGATACGGGGCAGCTCGGCGGCGGGGCCGAAGTGGCGTGCGACCAGCTCGCGGTCGAAGCGGTCGATGCCGGCCGGGACGGGGGTGTGGGTGGTGAAGACGGTGCCCGCCCGGACCGTCTCCAGCGCCGGGTCGAACTCCTGCCCCCGGTCGCAGAGTTCGGCGATGCGCTCCAGGCCGAGGAAGCCGGCGTGGCCCTCGTTCGTGTGGAACACCTCCGGCTCGGGGTGCCCGGTGAGCCGGCAGTAGGTGCGCACCGCCCTGACCCCTCCTATGCCGAGCAGCATCTCCTGGAGCAGCCGGTGCTCGCTGCCGCCGCCGTAGAGCCGGTCGGTGACGCCCCGCTCGACGGCGCCGTTCTCCTCGACGTCCGAGTCCAGCAGCAGCAGCGGGATCCGGCCGACCTGGGCCAGCCGGATCCGGGCGCGCAGCTCCCGGCCGCCGGGCAGTGCGAGGGCGACCTGCGCGGGGGTGCCGTCGGGTTCCTCGAGGAGGGTGAGCGGCAGTTCGTTGGGGTCGAGGACCGGGTAGTGCTCCTGCTGCCAGCCGTCGCGGGACAGGGTCTGGCGGAAGTAGCCGTGCCGGTAGAGCAGGCCGACGCCGATCAGCGGTACACCGAGGTCGCTGGCGGCCTTGAGGTGGTCGCCGGCCAGGATGCCGAGGCCGCCGGAGTACTGCGGCAGGGCGGCGGTGATGCCGAACTCGGGTGAGAAGTAGGCCACCGCGGTGGGGAGCCCGGCGCTCTCGCCCTGTGTCTGGTACCAGCGCCGGCCGGTCATGTAGTAGTCGAGGTCGTCGACGGCGGCGGTGAGGCGGCGCCGGAAGCGCCGGTCCTCCGCCAGCTCCGCCAGCCGCGCGGGCCGTACGGTGCCGAGCAGCCGCACCGGGTCGCCGCCGCAGGCGGCCCAGCACTCGGGGTCGACGGACTGGAACAGGTCGCGCGTCTCCGCATGCCAGGACCAGCGCAGATTGCGGGCCAGTTCGCTGAGCGGCCGGAGAGGCTCCGGGAGGACGGGACGGACGGTCAGTCGGCGGATCGCCTTCACATTCCACCTCGGCGCGTTCGCTTGGTCGGACGCTGGGTGCGTCTCGTCGTCCTTTATGACAGTACCGGTGCCGGTGTCTCCCCGGGTGGGTGTTTCGCCCTGACGCCCCGTGGTGTCTCGCCCGCCTCCGCCGGACGGGGCCGGTTTTCCCGTTGCTCCCCGACGGCCGGATGCGGCCGGTCTTGTGTGTGGACATACGCGTGAGTAGTTAACAAAGTGCCGGATTGCCCACCCGAGGAGTGTGGGAAGGCTCCTCCGGTACACCCCCACCGGTAGACCAGCAGGACCCACCTCCCCACAGTCATCCGCCCACCCACGTTGACGCGGACAGGAGCGGTCATGCCCGCCAAGCACCCTTCGCCGGCGCCCCCGACGCCGCCGGCACCCCCGGCGCCCGCCACGCTTGCGACACCCCCGACCCCGAGCACCGGCGGCGACACGACCGTCGGGCGCATTCCCGTGCTGGACGTCCGCCCGGTCGTCCAGCACGGGCGCCGGCCCGCCAAGGCGGTGACCGGCGAGTCGTTCGAGATAT
>NZ_JBAGKH010000048.1:0-26024 GCF_036689765.1 Streptomyces poriticola | reverse complement strand
CTCGAACGGCTGGGCTACCGACTCTCCGCCTGAACGATTGCGCAGCAGACTCGGCCGCACGGTCAAAGCACCGCCCCTTCTCGGTGATCCTGTTCGGAGCACGCCTGGGAGTTCCGCCCCGCTGGCGACGGCCCACGGCCTGCGCGACTGCGCCCGGCTGTCCGCGGCGAACCGCTCGTGCAGGCGGGGCCGCATCGCGGCCAGCGCGCTGCACTCTTCGATGGATCCGCCCGTCCGTGCACCGGGTTCCCGGTCCGTCGAACTATGTACTCCACATCATTCAGCGGGGTGAGGATTGGACCACACTCCGTTCCTACGCTGAAGGAGATCCCGGAAACGGTGCGCCCGGCACCGGTTCACGTGCCCGAAGGAGAGTAACCACCCATGAGTCAGGCGTCGAAGAACCTGGTCGAGGGAGTCGTCACCTTCGTGATCGGCCTGGCGTTGAGGTTGTTCGCGGACGGCGTGGAGATCCCCGTCTTCACACTGACGAAGGTCGGAGTCGTGCTGATGTGCATCGGAGGCGTGCTCATCCTGTTGGGTCTGTTCCAGACGGTGCGCAAGTCGGATTCGGTGAAGGGCAGTCAGGGGTAGTTCTCACGGTATCTCCTGTGACGCTGTACGAAAGGTGTGACGTGATAAAGGTCGCCGTGGTCGACGACGAGGCCCTGGTGCGAGCCGCGCTCCGCCAGATACTCGACTCGGCCGACGACATCGAGGTCGTGGCCGACTGCGACGGACGGGACGCACTGAGACAGGTGCACATGACGAGACCCGGCCTGGTCCTCGTAGACAGCGTGATGCCCGGCGTCGACGGGATCCAAGTCGTCCGCGCCGTCCGCGCGCTTCCGGAGCCGCCGGCCGTGGCCATGCTCACGGCCTTCGACAGCGGTGAGCTCTTCACCGACGCGCTGCGCAGCGGCGTCGCCGGGTTCCTCTTGAAGGACGCGGACCCCGACACTCTGGTCGACGCGGTCCGGGTGCTGGCCGCTGGCGGCAGCGTCCTCAACCCCCACGTCCGGCACACCTTCGCGGACGTGCTCCGCCCGCAGGAGGCGGCGATGCCCTCCCGTGCCACAACGGCGCTGACCCGCCTGACCGAGCGGGAGCGCCAGGTGCTGTCCCTGGTGGCGATAGGGATGTCGAACGCGGAGATCGCCGCGCGCCTCGGCATCGGAACCGCAACGGTCAAGGACCACCTCCGCTCACTTCGGCTCAAGCTCGGGGTCAGGACCCGGGTCGCCGTGGCGGTCGCGGCCTACCAGATGGGGCTCGACACGCTCCCGGGCCGGTCATGCGCCGCACCCTGACGAGGGAGTCCGTGCCGCGGCTGGCCGTCATCGCGATCGCGGCGGCCGAGATCTGGGCCACCCGTTCCCTGGGCAGTCCGTCGGCGCTGGCCGCCGGCTGTCTCGCGGTGGCGGCGCTGACGGTGCGCGGCCGGTGGCCGGTGTGCGCGCTTCTCGCCACGTTGCCCGCGCTGTCCCTGGGCTACGTATGGCTGGCGCCGATGGCGGCGCTGTACTCGGTGGCGCTGGTGTCAGGGGCCGCGGCGACCGTGTGCTGCGCGGGCGCGGTCGCCGTCGTGTCCTTCGTGCCGTGGCCGCACCTGGGGCCGGTGAGCTTGGGGCCGTCGGCCGTGGCTCTGGCGCTGATGTTCTCCAGTCTGGTCTCCGGCACGCCCGTCGTGCTGGCCAGGCTGGTCGCCTCGCAGCGCGAACTGCGGGCCCGGATGGCGGAGCTGGCCGTGGCCAGAGCCCGGGAGGAACAGCTTGTGAGCGGACAGACGATCCTGCGGGAGCGGGTCCGTCTCTCGCGCGACATCCATGACACCGTCGCCCACCATCTCAGTCTCATCACGCTGCAGACCGGTGCGCTGGAGGTGGCCGTGCCTCCCGAGCGGCGCCAGGACGCCGCACGGGTCCGCAGATCGAGCCAGGCGGCGCTGGCGGACCTGCGCCGCCTCGTCGCCCTGCTGCGGGCCCCGACGACGGATGGCACGGAGGAGGTGTCGCCGCCGGGCTTCGCGGACCTGCCCGCCCTCATCACGGCGGGGGGACCGCTGGTCACCGGCGACCTGGAGTGCCTCCCCAGCCTGGACTGTGCGCCGGAGCTCCAGGAAGCGGTGTTCCGGGTCGTGCAGGAGTCGCTGACCAACGCGCGCAAGCACGCACTGGGCGGACTGGTCACGGTGCTCGCGCGGCGGACTCCAGCCAGCCTGGAGGTGCAGGTGCGCAACCGGCGCGGCAGGGGCCGACCAGCATCTCACGGCCAGGGTGACCGCGGGGGCAGCGGGATCCAGGGCATGCGCGAGCGTACGGCCTCTCTGGGGGGGACGCTGCGGGCTCACCGGCTCCCCGACGGCGGCTTCTCGGTGCGTGCGTCCTTCCCCCTTCCCGCGTCTGCGGTAACCGAACGGGGGCCCGCGGCCGCAGGCACTCTGTGACAGTTTCCATCACTTGCTTTACAGGTTGTGACTCCCCTCCCAGGATGTTGAAATACTGTATGACCAAGAATGACGTGATCAGGGGGAGCACATGTCAACTCGAACGGACCTCGCAGGATTCAAGGCAGCGATCACACCGCACATCGCACTCGCGGCAACGGACGAGACCGCCCTGCGCGCCGCGCCCCGCACCACGGGCGACTCCCTCCTGGCTGCTCCGCCAAGCACGGCGCGGACCATCAACGAGGCGATGAGCACCGTCCTCGAGGCGGTCTTCGCCACACTCCCCGGCGAGCTGCGCGGTACTGCTCCCCTGTACATGCTCTGCGACGACTACAGCGTCTTCGCCGCGCGCCGCCTCGTGACGCGCTGTCATGACACAGAGCGGCGCCTGCGGCCCTCGGACTCAATACGGCCGGAGACCTCCGAGCTCGTCCGCCCCTATCTGACGGAGGCCGGGCACCATGGGAGCTGCTACCTGCTGGCAGGGGTCTCCGCCGGGGCGGTCCTGGAGCTCGTCTCGTCGAGCGGCCACCCGGCAGTCGTGGTGTGCGAGCCGGCGCTGCTTCCCGGTGACGACCCGCACCACCGGGACTGTCTGGCCGTCGCCGCCGCATGGGCCCCGGACGGCGAGCTGCCGGCCTTGCCCGCCATGTCCCCGTCCACTCCGTCCGCCCTGCTCAACGCCCTGTCGACGGGAAGGCAGTCCTAGCATGCGCGACATCGTCATCAGTGGCATCGGGCTGGTCACGGCCTTCGGCCCCGGCACCGACGCCTACGTCCGAGGGCTGCTGGCGGGCCGCTGCGCGCTCAGCCCGGCGCGGCGCTTCAGCGCGACGGCGTACCGGGGACACGCGGTCGGCGAGGTGAGCGGCCCTGTGCCGGACACGGTCCCGCGGCGCCAGTCCTACATGCTGGCCGCGGTTGAGGAAGCAGTGCGGGCGGCGCGCCTGACCGCCCTGCCGGACGGCACCCGGATGGTCCTGGTCGGCCAGTCCCCGCTCCCGTCCGGCCCCGCGGCCGCCGACCCGGAGCAGCGTGAGTTCATGGGACCCACACCCGACGGCCTGCTGGGCACCGGCCCAGCACTTCACATCACCCAGGCCTGTGCCTCGGCGCTGTTCGCGGTGAGCCTGGCGCGGGAGATCATCCGGTCCGGCACCGCGCCCGCGGTCGTCGTGGCGGGCGGGACGGCGCTCAACCTCTACGAATACGCGAGCCTCGACGTGGTACGGGCCTTGGCAAAGGAACCGGCTCGGCCGTTCGACGTGGAACGACAGGGCATCTCGCTCGGCGAGGGCGGCGGCGCCCTGGTGCTGGAGCACGCCGACCACGCCCGGCGGCGGGGGGCCAGCACCGATCTCGTCGTCGCGGGACTCGCGAGCCGCCTGGCCGGCGGGAAGGCTGTCGCCTCCGACGAGGGCGTCGTGAGCGCGTGCATGCGCGCGGCCCTGGAAGACGCTGGCGTCGACGGCGTCGACTATCTGCACGCCCACGCCACCGGCACCCAGCAGGGCGACGCCGCGGAACTGCACGCGGCCGAGAAGATCTGCGCCGAGAACGGTACGACCCGACTGCCGGTCAGTTCGCACAAGGGAGCCGTCGGGCACCTGTTGCACATCTCCGGCGTGGCCGCGATCGCTGCGACAGCCGCGGCCCTGCGCACCGGCACCGTGCCGCCCACGACCGGGCTCCAGACGCCCGAGGCCACGAGCCGGGTCGCCCTTCCCACCCGGGCCGAGCCGGGCCACTCACTGTCCCACGCAGCCGTGAACAGCTTCGGTTTCGGCGGCAACAACGCCTGCCTGGTGCTACGCCGCGCGTGACGCCCGGAAGGGGCACGGCCGGCGCGGCCGACCGTGCCCCGACAGCGCCGGGTCGCGGCGTTCAGCCTCCGGCCACGCCGATCAGCCGGCGCAGGGCCGTGGTGTCCACCTTGCCGTTGAGGCTGACGGGGAAGCTGTCGACCACATGGACGGCGTTGGGCTGCTCGAACTCGGCGAGATGAGGCGCGAGGCGGCGCCGCCACGTGAGCGCGGAACCTCCCTCGGGATCCGCGACGACGAAGTGCAGGGCGTGACCGCGCCGTACGTCGTCGACGGCGACCACCTTGATCTGCCGGCCGCATCCCTCCGCCTTGCGTTCCAGGCTTTCCGGGAAGATCGTGTAACCCAGGCGGTGCACCGCCTGGTCACGGCCCCCGACCCACAGCCGGCCGTCCTCGTCGAGGTGCCCCACGTCTCCGGTGCGGAACCAGTCGCCGTCGGCCGGCCGGAGCGCGCCCTCCTCGGTGAGGTAACCCTCCATCCGTCCCGCGGAGCGCACCTCGATGCTGCCGAATTCACCGGGAGCGGCCGGCCTCCCGTCCGGTGCAGTGATCCGCACCGCCACGCCGGGCAGGGGCCGCCCACAGGCGACGGGATCGGCGGGGGTGGCGAGCGCCACGTTGCCGAGCTCGGAGAGTCCGTAGCCGTCCAGGAGGGGTGCGCCCATCCGCGTCCGGAACGCCTCGGCCAGGGGGGCGGGCAGTGGTGCGCCGCCCACCCCCCAGACGCGTACGCCGCCGAGCCCAGCGCGCACCGCGGGGCGGCGACGCACCAGGCCGAGCAGTGCGTGATACGTGGGCGGGGCAGCGTCCACGCAGGTGACTCCGTGTGCGACGGCCTGGCTGACGGCCAGGTCGAGTCGCTGGTACGGGGTGACCAGCAGAGTGCAGCCCACGCGCCACCACAGCAGGAGCACCGACAGCCCGTACTGGTGGGAGAAGGGCAGCAGGGGCGCCGTCACGTCCTGCGCGCGGTAGCCCATGGCCAGGACGGTGCGATCCGTGTTGTCCAGTACGGCGTTCCCGGACTTGACGATGCCCTTGGGCCGGCCTGTCGTGCCTGAGGACCAGAGCACGGCCGCGTCGCGCCGCCGGAACCAGGCGGACAGGTCCACCTCGCCCGGCTCCGGCGCCAGTCCCCCGCCCAACTCCTCGATGAGCAGGACCCGGCCGTCGACCGGGTCGGTCCCGGGACGACGGTCCGTCAGCATCCAGCGGGCGCCGGACTGACGGGCCGCGGCATGCGTGTCGGCGGGAGACTGCCGGTGGTCGACGGGCACCAGGGAGACGTCGAGCTGCATGAGGCTCAGCAATGCCTCGACGTACTCCGTCGAATTGTCCGCCTGTACGAGGACGCGGTCGCCGCTGCGCACTCCGCGCCGTGCCAGATCGGCCGTGACGGCGTGCACGCGCCGCCGCAGCGCCGCGGACCGGACGGGGCCCGCCGCTCCGATCAGGCCGGGTCCTGCCTGTCCTGGTTCCGTCACGCTGCCCTCCACTCTATTCATCGCTTGTCATCTAGAGTAATACTTAGTCATGTCATAGTCACGTGGAGCAGAGGGGAACGGAATGACGGGGCGGCACACCGTGCTAGTGACCGGAGGGAACCGCGGGATCGGCCTGGCGGTGGCCCGCAGGCTGGACGAGGCCGGGCACCGGGTCGTCGTGACCTACCGGGACAGCCCGCCCGAGGGGCTGGACGCGGTGCGCTGCGACGTGACCTCGGCACGCGCCGTGGACGAGGCGTTCACCGAGGTGGAGCGCCGCCATGGGTTCGTGGAGGTGCTGGTGGCCAACGCGGGCATCACCCGGGACGCCCCGGTCGCCGTAATGACCGAGGAGCAGTTCCGGCAGGTTCTCGACACCAACCTGACCGGCGCCTACCGCTGTGTACGCCGGGCCGTGCCCGGCATGCGGCGCGGTCGCTGGGGGCGCATCGTGATGATCGGCTCCGAAGTGGGGCAGTCCGGGAACGCGGGCCAGGTCAACTACGCCGCGTCGAAGGCGGGTCTCGTCGGCATGGCCCGTTCCCTGGCCCGGGAACTCGGCTCGCGGGGTATCACCGTCAACACCGTCGCACCGGGGCTGATCGAGACCGACATGACGGGGAATCTGCCGACCCGTCACAAGGAAGGCCTTCTGGCCCTCAATCCCGTCCCACGGGCAGGCAGGGCGGAGGAGGTCGCGTCGGCAGTGGCCTGGCTCACGGGGGACGAAACCGGCTATGTCACCGGCGCGGTGATCCCCGTGGACGGCGGCATGGGCTTGGGAGCGTGAGGCGTTCGGCCCCCTTCCGGCCCCCACGCGACTGCGAACGGGACGTTCACCCCACGATGTGCCGCCCGCCGTCCGCGTGGATGATCTCCCCCGTGGTCGCGGGGAGCCAGTCCGACAGCAGGGCGAGGCAGGTGCGGGCAACCGGGCCGGCGTCCCCCGCGTCCCAGCCCAGCGGGGCGTCCGTGTCCCACTGCTTCTCGAAGGCCTCACCGTCCCCGCCGATGCCCCGCGCGGCCAGAGTGCGCAGCGGCCCCGCCGCGACGAGGTTCACCCGCACGCCCCGAGGCCCGAGGTCTCGGGCCAGATAGCGCCCGCACGCCTCCAGGCCCGCCTTGGCCACGCCCATCCAGTCGTATCCCGGCCAGGTGCGGGCCGCATCGAAGTCGAGGGCGACCAGGGACGCCCCGGGGCGCAGCAGCGGTCCGGCGGCGACCGCCAACGCCTTGAGCGAGTACGTCGAGGTGTGCACAGCGGTGGCGACATCCGTCCACGGCGTGTCGAGGAAGCGGCCGTCGAGACAGCTCACGGGCGCGTGGGCGATGGAGTGGACCACGCCGTCCACGCCGTCGAGGTGCGCGCCCACCCGGTCGGCCAGGCTGGAGAGCTGCTCCTCGTCGGTGACGTCCAGGTCCACGACGGGTGCGGGGGCTGGTAGACGGCGGGCGAGCCGGTCCACGAGCGACCGGCGACCGTACGCAGTGAGCACGATCCGGGCACCCTGCTGCTGGGCGAGACGCGCGACGGTGTAGGCGATCGATCTCTCACTGATCACTCCGGTGACGATCAACTGTTTTCCGTCGAGCAGACCGCTCATCCCGTTCTCCTGGTCTCGTCGTACCTGTACCGGGCACCCACGCGCGCCGGTGCGGGCCGGGGGACAGTCCCGCACCGGCGCGTGAACGGGTCAGCAGTTGTTGCTGATGGTGCTGCCCAGGGCAGCGGCCTCCTCGGCAGGGGCCTCAAGGCCCTGAAGGTCGAGAACGGTCGACATGGCTGTCCCTCCTCTCCGGTGGCTCGAAAGGGTCACGGTGGCGGGAGCATGACGGCGGCCCGGGCATTCGACGCTCACCCGGGGCCGCCGACCGGCCCGCGCGTCAGCCGCAGTTGTTGCTGATGGTGCTGCCCAGGGCAGCGGCCTCCTCGGCAGGGGCCTCAAGGCCCTGAAGGTCGAGAACGGTCGACATGGCTGTCCCTCCTCTCATCGGTTCGGTCGGTCGGAGACCGGACGGCAGGCCGTCCGGGGCTCGGGGGACGCGGGCCCGCACGGAGCCAGCGTCATGGCGCGAGGAACGGCAGGAAACCGCGTCGGCCGTCCAGTGCCGCGGACAGCGCGAGCAGGATCCCGGCGTTACCGGTGGCCAGGTCCATCGAGAGCCGGCGCAGCTGCTCACCGGGGAAGGCGAGCTGTCCCTCGTAGGACAAGGCGTGCCAGTGCAGACGCGCCAGGTGCCGCTCGACGTAGGGAACGGTGTCCGGATGCCGGCTGGCCACCGCACTGAGGACGGCCAGCAGGCCCGCGCGGCCGGCGAACAGGTGCGGCTCGAGGGTGAACTCCGGGCGAGCAGCGCGCAGCAGCCGGGGAAGAGCATCGGTCAGACGGAGGTCCGGACGGTGCTCGAGCAACTCGGCCGCCACGAGGGCAATGCCAGCGCTGCCCACGGCCAGGTATGGCAGTGTGCGGAAGCCGCCGTCGACCTGGAGCGATCCGTCCTCGGCTGGCACGCACAGATCGAGGTCACGGTGCACGGCGCGGACCGCCAGGTCCAGGTGGGCCGGGTCCCCGGTACTTCCGTACAGGCGCAGGAAGTACAGGGCGACGCCGGACCAGCCATGCAGCAGACCCGCACGGCTGCCGCGGCCTGGTCCGGCCCCGATGCGGGGAGCCGAGCTCCGCTCGACGCCCTCGGCGAGCCGGGCGGCGAGAGCGAGGGCCCTTCGTCGGTGCCCGTCCGATCCGGCGCGCGCGGAGAAGTCGAGCAGGTTGAGTCCGATGCCGGACAGTCCGCCGTAGAGGCCGAGGTCGCTGACCGCGTCGACGGCGGCGCCCGGCCCATCCAGCAGGCGCAGGGCCTCCTCCCGGCGGTCGAACCGGTCCAGCACGTAGGCGATGCCGTGAGCTCCGTCGAAAAGGCCGGGCGGCAGCGTACGGTCGTCCCGTACCGCGGTGACCAGCCAGTCCTCGTGCTCGGGGTAGCGGCCGGCACCGGTGGTGTGCAGGGCCCACAGGACACCCGCCGTGCCGTGGGCGAGGTTGCGGCCGCCCGTGGGGAACTGCCGGACGTCGCCGGGGAAGAGCCGGTCCTCCCGTTCCGGGGTTGCGCTGAGCAGGATCGCCGTGGCCAGCGACTTGCGGACGGCCGTCCAGTCGGGGGCCGGGGTGTCCAGCGCCACGGCCGGGGGCCTGCGCAGGGACACCGGCACCCGGGCCACGCGGTCGGTGTCGGGCGCGAGGGTGCGCCGGGCCACGTCCAGGCTTCCCGACGCGAGGCCGAAGCGCCGCTCGACCAGATCCGCGTAGGCGGCGGTGCGTCCCGGGTCGAGTTCGGCGAGCGCGGTGAGCGGGAAGAGCAGCCACACCCGCAGAGCGGCGAGCGCGTACCGGTCGATGGCGAAGCCAGTGCGGCCCGATCCGGAGAACCCGGGATCACCCATGCCGAGCCGTTCCGCCTCGGCCACTGGGCCCGTCAGCTCGAAGTCGACCAGAGCCACCTGGTCGTCATCGTCCACCATGACGTTGGACGGATGCAGGTCGCCGAAGACGAGGCCGCGGGCGTGCACCTGGTCGATCAGCCCGGACACCCGGTCGGCGACGTCCCCCGCCCGCTGTGCGTACGACCGCAGGTCCTCCGCTGCGGGGTCGGCCTTGGTCAGCGGGTAGTGACGGGCGACCCAGGTCTGCAGGGTCTCACCCGGCATCCGCTGCACCGCGAGGAAGTGGTGCTCCCAGAGCCGGTGGTGGCCGTAGAGCTCGGGGATGCCGGGGATCCCGGCCAGCTTCTCCAGGGCGGAGCGCTCCCGTTCGAGCCGGGTGACGGCGTCGCGGCCGCGTCCGTCGAGGCCGGCGTGTGGCCTGGCCTCCTTCAGCACCACGGACCGCCCGTCGGAGGGCCGACCCACGTAGACCCCGCCGCCGTTGGAGAAGTGCAGGGCGCGTTCCACCTGGTATGGGAAGTCGTCGCCGGTCCCGGCGGCACGGCGGGCGGCCATGTGCGGGGCGAGGAAGTCCGGGAGTTCCACCCAGTCGGGCACCGTGAAGACCGGGCGCCGGTCGTCCGGCACGAGGGCGCCGTCCGGCCGCTCGACGGCGGGCACGGGTGCCCCATCCGGGCCGGCGCAGTAGCGGTCCACGAAGCCGCCGTAGCGCAGGTAGACCGGGCCGTCGCCCCACCTCAGGTCCGTCAGAATGTACGGGCCGGGGATGCCGTGGAGCAGGTCCGCGAGCGCCCCGGCGGCCTCTCGCAGCTGCCGCTCGTCCGAGGGGTAGACCGTGACGATCTTTCCGCTGGCCGATCGCGGCGCGTACTTCAGGCTGTGGGTGGTCACCACCCCGCGGCTGCGCAGGAACTTGAAGGGGAGACAGTGGGCCACACAGTGGTCCCAGCACAGGTCGATGACGCGCTGGGCGGTGTCTGGCAGACCGGAGACGTGGATCTTCCATCCCTGTGCGGGCATCGCGTGTCCCTCGGGGGTGTGGACCACCCACACCCCGCGCTCGGTGCGCCGCCAGCCGGGCGGGGCCGGGCTGAGGGTGCGGTCGAACACCGAGGTGTCATCCGGGCTGTACCGGGTGCCCGTGTCGTAGAAGACGGGGTCGGTCTGGCAGTAGGCCTCCGCCCGGGGCCGGCTGTTCATCGTGCCTCCGCCACGGCCGTGAGGGCGGCGTCCGCGTCGGCGTCCTCCAGCAGGAGCTGGATCGACGTCTCGGAACGCGGGTGCCGCAGGTGGCTGAGGATGATGTCCAGCGCATCGGCCTTGATGGACTCCGGGATCACGTCGGGCCGTACGAAGGACGGGTCGCGCTGCTCCTGGCGGTCCAGGGAGTCGTAGTACTCGTACCGCAGCAGCGACCATACCGCGGCGTGATGGTAGGTGCCGTCGAGGTAGTGGTGGTCGCGCAGGATCCCCTCCAGCACGAAGCCCGCCCGGGTCACCATGCGCAGCACGCTCTTGTTGTAAAGGGCGGTGGTGAACTGCATCCGGTGCGCGTTGCGGGCGTGGAACAGATGGTCGATGAGGAGGTCGAACGCTTCGGCTCCCAGGCCCTGCTGCCACAGCGCGGGGTCGCCGATGGCCCCGCCGATGGCGTAGTTGCCGACCGGTCCGTGCTGGCGGTAGTTGACGGTGCCGACGGTCCCGCCGTCATGGGTTCGCACCGCGAACTGCCGTACCTGCCCACCGCTGTTGAGCCGCTTGAGGTCCTCCGGGGTGATGTACTCCCCCGCGTCGGCGGTCAGTACGGCCGCCTGGGAGGCCGGCCCCAGCCAGTCCGCCATCAGTTCGTACTCGGCGTCCGTGGGCCGATCGAGGCTGACACGCCTGCCCCTCATCCCTCTTCCCCCTGGTTCTCCTGGACGCGGTCCGTGCCGCGGGCCTCGCGTACGACGAGCACCGCGTTGTGTCCGCCGAAGCCGAACGAGTTGCTGATCACCACGCGCGCGTCATGCCGTCGCGCCCGGTGGGGTACGTAGTCGAGTTCCGGGTCCTCGGGGTCGTCGCAGTTGACCGTGGGCGGCACCACGCCGGTGCGGACCGTCTGGAGCGCAGCGATGAGTTCCACCGCGCCGGCGGCGCCGATCATGTGCCCGGTCATCGACTTGACGGAGCTGATGGGGATCGCCAGCGCGCGTTGCCCGAACACCTCACGAATCGCCCCGCTCTCGATCCGGTCGTTGAGCGGGGTGCTGGTGCCGTGGGCCGAGATGTGGTCGACGTCCTCGGGTCGCACCCCGGCGTCGGCCAGTGCCTCGGTCATCGCCCGCCGCACGTCCCGCCCGTCGGGGTGCGGATGCGTGGAGTGGTAGGCGTCGGTGGTGACGCCGTAGCCCGCCAGTTCCCCGAGGACGGTCGCGCCCCGTCGGACAGCGTGCTCTTCGGCCTCCAGGACGACGATCCCCGCTCCGGCGCCCATCACGAAACCGTCGCGCTCGCGGTCGAAGGGGCGGCTGGCGCGTTCCGGCCGGTCGGTCCGCCGGGAGAGCGCCCCGATGTTGGCCGAGGTCGCGAGGTCGAGGGGATTGACTGCGTCGTCGCTGCCGCCGGCCACCACGACTTCGGCATAGCCATGGCGGATCAGCCGCATCGCGTCGCCGATGCACATGGCGCCGGTGGCGCATGCCGCCACCATGGCGCCGGAGGGGCCCCGGGCGCCGAGCCGGCTCGCGATCTCCACCGTGGCGCTGTCCGAGGAGCCGGCCGAGGCGAAGTAGGCGTTCATGCGCCGGCGCCCCGAGTCCCGCAGGGCCAGCACGGCATCCCGGGTGAAGTGGCCGGCGCCGTACCCGGTTCCCGCCACGACCGCGGTCCGGGCCGCGAGGTCCTCCGTGACGGTCAGACCGGCCTCCTGCACCGCCTGCATGGCGGCGGCGAGGGCGAACTGGGCGAACCGGTCGAGCCTGCGTCCCACCCGGTTGGGCATGTAGGTGCGGGCGTCGAAGTCCACCACCTCGCCAGCGAAGCGGGTGGGGAGCGTGTCGGGGTCGTAGCGGGAGATGACCCGGATGCCGCTGCGCCCGGCGACCAGCGAGTCCCAGAAGTCCCGGGTGGTGAGGCCGATCGGTGAGATCACTCCGGTACCCGTAATGACGACACGCCGACCGGCCGGGTCGCGTGGCGTGGCGGTCATGTCCGTCTCCTTCTCGTCCGCCGCCCCGGGCGGGGCGCAGGTCTGGTCGGTGCCGCACGGGGCGACGTCGGAACGCTGACACAGACCCGTCACATCTGTCAAGGAATGTGACTCTACATTGACATACTCGGTGAGAGTGTGTTCACATCTACTACTACGAGCAGTCACAGAACATGACAACCGGCAAGGAGTACTGATGACCCGCTGGAGCACACTGCTGCTCGACGAGGCGTCCCTGAAGGAGATGCCGGACCTGCCGTTCGACCATGTGATGAACCACGCCGACCTGGTGGCAGCCGAACGTCCCAAACCCCATAAGCTCTACGAGCGCTGGGAGAAGCAGCAGTGGTCGGCTCAGGCGATCGACCTGGAACGGGACCGCGTCGCCTTCGGCTCCGAGCTGCCGAAGGGCACCCGGGACGCACTGGCCGAATCCATCGCAACCTTCATCACCGGCGAGTACACCGGCCTCGACCTGCTGGGGCCGATCCTGACGGGAGCCCCGGAGGAGGTCGACCACCTCTACCTCGGCACCCAGATCGCCGACGAGACCCGGCACACGCAGTTGATGCTGCGCTTCGGCGAGGAGCTGCTGGGACTCGACCGGGATCCGCGCCGCATGCTCGTCCAGGCCTGGGACATGCTGACGCCCTCTCACCGCGAACTCAGCATCATCGAGGCCCAGATCGTGGGCGAGCTGCAGGCCCACCCATCCGACTACCGGCGCTGGCTGCGAGCCGTGACCCACTTCCACCTCGTCACGGAGGGCGTCCTCGCGCTGGTCGGCCAGCGGGCCATCCTCAACGCGCTGCACGAAACTACGCTGCTGCCCGGTGTGAAGGCGGGCTTTACGGCCATGTGCCGCGACGAGTCACGGCACGTCAGCTACGGCCTGCACGCACTGCGCCAGGGCGTGCAGGAGGGCTACGGCGACGAGATCCGCGAGATCGTGGAGCTGACCGCGCCCATCGCGCTGCGTATCGACACCGACAGCGAGACCGTCGAGGAACGGGCCGACGGACTGACCATGACGGACCTCAGCGTCCACAGCCTGCGCCGCCAGCTCAACCTGATCGGCATCGAGCGGGAGTTCACAGAGAACGTCATCCAGCGCGCCCTACGCCCCACGGCCACCGCCGATTCCGACTGACCTCACGTCCGGAGTCCGGCGCTGCCCGCCGGACCGAGCACCGCACCCCTCATGAAAGGCAAGTACATGACGCGTGAACAGATCGTGGCCGCCTTTGCCGACATCCTCAACGAGGTGGCCGACGTGGAACCCGCCGATGTCACCGAGGGCAAGTCCCTCGGCGACGAACTCGACGTCGACTCGCTCGCCATGGTGGAGATCATCGTGGCGGTAGAGGAACGCTTCGGCGTCGAGCTTCCCGAGGAGGAGCTTAAGGAGCTGCGTCTCGTCGCCGACGTGGTCGGCCGGATCGAGAAGCAGCTCGCCCCTGCGTGACCCACGGCTCCGGCCTCCGGGCCGGAGCCCGCACTTCTCGCCGGCCTACTTCCCGGTGCGGTCCCGGCGCGGAAAGAAGGTAAACGACCAGGACCACAGCGTGTCGATGAAGTACAAGGTCACCCACACGCGGCTCACGTCGGGCAGCATCCCGAGCAGCCTCAATACCCCCTGGCCTGCCACGAAGACCGCAGTGTGGACGTACCAGCGCCGGCGCTCGGTGCGCGCGGTCCACGGCGGCCGGACGCGGGCGCTGCGGCCCCGCCGGTCCACGGGTGCCGACCGGCCCGTCCTCACCGGCCGCTGCCGCCTCCCACCGCGGCGCATCGGGTACGTCGGTACCAGGAACTCCGGCCCGGTCGCCCACAGCAGCCTGCCGCCCGCCCGGCCTTTCGCCGGACGGGCCCTGCGGGGCACCGAGCCCGTCAGCGCCGGAGCGGGTGACGGGCGGCAGCCCCAGAGCCCCGATCGCGTACGGGACCGCCGCCGCGCCACATCCGAAGGCGGCGGCAGCCACCAGGCACGCCACGGCCCAGCCAGCCCCCTCGTAGACCTGTCCGAGCAGAGCGGTGCCCATCACCGCGCCTGCCAGCCGGGCACTCGCATACCGGCCGATACCCCGGCCCGGGCGGTCCTCCGCGACCGCCGCCACGGTCGCCTGCTCGACGGGGATCTGGGCGGCTAGACAGGCGGCGGTGAGCGCCCACAACGCGCTGACGGCGGCTGGCGACGACACCACCCCAAGGCCCCCGGCGAACAGCGCCCCCGCCGCGAAGGAAACGACGAGCGTGGCGGTGCGTCCGATGCGGTCGGTGATGCGATGCGTGTGCTCCGGCAGCAGGATGAGCACCAGGTAGCCAGGTGCGAAGACGCCGGCAACCCCGATCGGCTCCATCCCCAGCTCCTCCTGGAGCCGCAGCAGCACCATCCACAGCCCGGCCTCGGCGGCCGAGGTGAGCGCCGTGACGCCCGTCAGCGCTGTCATGCGCCGTACGGGAACGGAGCCCTCCGGCTTCCCGTCGGACGGGGTCCCGGCGCGTACATCGGCCGGAGCCGTCACGAGCCTGACCGCGGCGAGCGCGCACACCGCGCACCCGGTCCAGAACAGCGCTGGATAGCCCCCGCGGTCCAGCAGGCCGAAGGCGACGAGGTAGCCGACCAGGGCTCCCTTGCCCTCGGCCGACAGCAGGGCACCGTAGGCCGCGGTGTGGGCCGCACCGGGCAGGCCGGCCGCGATCCAGGTGCGCAGCGCGACCCAGAACAGGGCACCTCCCACGCCCCCCAGCGCTGCCGCAGCGAAGGCCATGGGCAGCGAGCCGGCCACGGCGTAACCGGCGAAGGACACGGCGTACAGCGCCGCCCCGCCGGCCGCGACCCGCCGGGGATCGCGCCGGTCGCACAGCTGACCGGCTAGGGACCTGACCAGCAGAGAGAGCAGCGCCTCCACGGCAATCAGCGCTCCGACCTCGGCCGCTCCGGCGTGCAGCCCGGACCCCGCCCACAGCGGCAGGAGGAAGTAGAGCACTTCGGCCGGGGCCCCGACCAGCACCGCGGCCGACAGCAGCCGGCGGTCCGCCCGGGCCCCGGCGCCGGAGGCCGGGCCGGATGGCTCCACCCCGCTCACGCGGCGAGCGCCGTCTTCGGCGAGATCACTCGGGTGGGGAAGGCCCGGTTGCTGATCCGGGCGAACATGTTGCGGGGCCCGGGGATCCACACCCGGTCACCGCCCGCCCGACTGATGCCGTCCATGACGGTCCGCCAGTGGACAGGGGTCGTCCAGCCGTTCAGAAGGTCCTGCTTGATCTCCTCCCCGCTGGTCAGACAGCGGCCGTCCACGTCCGAGATCATCGGGATGCTGGTGTCGTGCCAGGTGGCGGTGGTGTAGACCTCGTCCGCGAGGCGGTCCCGCAGCCCGGCCAGGGCGGAGCAGTGCTCGGCCCGGTCGACGGTGTAGAAAGGCATTCCGCCCTCTTCCCGCACTCGCTGCTCGAAGCGGACGAGGGTGTCCTGGTGTGCGGACACCGCGTGCACCGAGGCGTCGAACGCGACGGACAGTTCCATCCACGAGCCCTGTGCCCGGAACTCCTCGATCAGCTTTCGCACGGTGTCGTAGGAGAGCTTGTAGAAGAAGTGGCAGCCGATCGGTTCCGGCTGGGAGGAGAAGTAGTCCTGCTCCACCCGCACGCTCCGGACCATCAGCCGCAGCGCGTCCGGGTAGCTGAGGGCCCCGGCGCGCACGGCCGCCATGACGGCCCCGTAGCTCTGGCCGCCGCACAGCTCCGGCCGCTCACCGTAGTGCTCCTCCGCCCAGTCGGCGAGCGCGAGGGTCAGGGCCATGTACCCGCTCTGGTAGACCTCCCAGTCGTAGATGGACGCGTTCCGGTACGCCTCGACGAGGGAGTAGCCGAGGACCTCGTCGGCCTCGGCGAATCGGCGCGCGGCGTGCCTGTGGGTGGTCACGAAGTCGCCGATGGCGTCGTACCGGGTGGGCGTCAGCCCGGGGAAGAACAGCACCAGGGACACGTTCGTCTTCCTTCGCTCGTCAGTCCTGCTCGCCGGCGGGCGCCTCGCGCTGCGGGAAGTCTCCGCCGGGTGTCTCCACGCCGGGCGGCACGTCGCCGAGCGCCACCGCAACCTCGACCACGGTCGGCACGCCTGAGGCGCACTGCTCCCATGCCTTGCGCAATATCCCCTCCAGGTCGCCCCAGGAGTCGACCCGCCAGTGTCCGATCCCCAGGGAGCGGGCGAGTTCGCCGGTCCCCGTGTCCCGGTCGGCGACGAACGTGAACCTGGACGATCCGCCGGAGACCTGGTCGAGGTTGGTCTGCAACCAGCCGTAGCCGCCGTTGTCCAGGACCACGTACAGGACCGGGCTGCCGCTGTCCGCCAGCGTCGGCAGCTCGCTGCGGAACAGGTGGAAGGCGCCGTCGCCGGCCAACGCGACCACGGGACGCCCGGGCTGCGCGTGGGCCACTCCGACGGCAGCCGCTGCTCCGAAGCCCAGGGGAGTCTGCTCGCTGGGTACGACGGACCCACCACGGGAGCCGCAGGACCAGTGGGGGAAGTGGTACGACCACATGTCCTGCAGCCCGTTCTCCTGGACCAGGACGCTGTCGTCCGGTACGACGTCGCGCAGCGCGTCCAGCACCTGCACGACGGCGGGGCGCGTCGACAGAGGGGCCGCAGCCGCTGCGGCACTGCGGGCCCGGGCGCGCGCGTGCAGTTCCGCACGGGCGGCGCGCACCCGTTCCGTCCAGGAGGCGGCCGGGGCTCCGAAAGCGAGAAAGCCCGCCCAGCCGGAGACCGTCCGGGCCACGTCGCCGAGCACCGCGCGGCCCCGAGGGCCGCCGACGAGGGTCTGCTCATCGGCGGTCACCTGGATCACCGGCGCCTCGAACGGCTCCGGCCAGCCGAAGGTCGCTGTCTCCTCCAGCCTGCTGCCGAGCGCGATGACCAGGTCGGTCTCGGCCCACAGCCGGGCGGCGGGGCCGGTGCTGTAGAGGCCGGCGACGCCGCAGAACAGGGCGTGGTTCTCGTCGAGGGAGCCACGCCCGGAGGCGGTGCAGAACATCCCGGCGCCGATCAGCTCGCCGAGCGTCTCGACGCGACGGCCCGCGTTGCGGTGCCGGGTACCGCCACCCGCGAGCAGTAGTGGCCGCCGGGCGGTGGCGATGAGGTCGGCGGTCTCGCGCAGGACGTCGCCGTCGGGGGCGAGCCGGTGCGGTGCGGCTGTCCCGCGCAGGATCCGGGGGGCCGGGGGCGTTTCCTGGATCTGTTCCGCGATCTCGACGTAGACCGGCCCCGGAGTGCCGTTCAGGCAGATCGCAGTCGCCTTCTCGAGGACGGCCGGCAACTGGTCCGCACGGTCGACCCGGGCCGCCCACTTCGTGAACGGCCGTACGGCCGCCATCTGGTCGAACTCCTGGAAGGCGCCGGTGCCGAGTCGGCTCAGCGCGGTGCCGTCGGCCACCAGGATCACCGGCGCTGCCGCGGACCGTGCCTCCAGCAGCCCTGTGAGGGCGTTGGTGAAGGCCGGCCCCTTGCCGACGGCACACACGCCGGGGGTCCCGGAGGCCAGGGCGTAACCCACGGCCATGAAGACGGCGTTGCGTTGGTCCCGGCACAGCACGACATCGACGTCCCGGTCCTCGACGGCGGCGAGCAGCGCCATGTCGTCGCCCGGCAGGGCGAACACGGTCCGGGTACCCAGGTGTTCGAGATGGTCGGCAATCAGGGTCCAGGGCCGGGACCGGTGGGCGGGCTGGTTCATCGGGCGGCCTCCGGCAGATGGTCGGCGACGGCCTTGGAGATCAGTACGGGTTCGGCCCAGAGCGTCTCGCCGTCGGTGATGTAGTTGGCCTGGCGTCCGTGGCCGCCGAACGGTGCGTTGCCGTCATCGACCGTCAGGAGCGTGGCGTCGACGGTCACTGTGGTCCTGCGCCGCAGGGCATCGGTGAGGGCGGGCGCGTCGCCGTAGACGCTGGCCCCGAGGGCGCGTTCGGTGAAAGGGCCCGTGGTGAGGGTCGCGGCGAGGCTGCCGGCGTCGTCGTAGCCCACGACGTTGAAGACGGGAGCGAAGAACTCGGGCACGTGCGTGCGGGGCGTCACGCCGTCCGCGACGACCACGACGGGGTCCAGGCGGCGGCTCGCGAAGTCGACCGCTCCGCCGTGCACGATGGAGGCCCGGTTGCGGGCCAGGAACACGGCAGTCTCCTCCAACGCGCTCTCGTAGAAGAGCGGGCCGTAGTCGGTCCCGGGGTCGTCGTAGGGGCCGTAGCGCAGTTGCTCCAGGCGGGCCACAAGCGCGTCGAGGAAGGCAGGGAGCAGCGATCGGTGGACACAGAACAGGTCGGGCCCGAGACAGTCCTGGCCTGCGTTGAGCATCCGCACCTCGACCGCGTCGTCGACCGCCCGGGCGAGGTCGGCGCCCGGTGCGACGACGAAGGGGTTGACGCCGGCGCCCAGATGGAGGAAAAGCTGCCCCGGGGAGAGCTGGGCCCGGATGCGTTCGGCGTTGCGGTAGGAGCCGGTGAAGACCACGACCGCGGCGGGTCCGGCGTGCTCGGCGACGAAGCCCCGCTGGCTGGCGGCGGCGAGCCGCACCGGCAGGCGGTGCCGGCGGGCCAGCAGGTCGTGGAGCCGGGCCGTCTGGTCGCGGACCTGGCTGGACGGCCGGAACACGACACGCTCGGCGTACAGCGACGGGACCAGAAGGTAGAGCACGTACGAGTACAGGATGACGTTGGACGGCATGAACACGGCCACGCTTGGCACCTTGCCGGGGCGGTAGGTGCGCATCTCCTCGGCGGCGCCTTCGAGGGTGTCGACGGCCGCCTCGATCTCGTACCGCGCCGCGCGGTGGGTGGAGATCTCGCACAGGAGGCGATGCACAGGTCCCGGCTCCTCGACGAGCAGGTCACGGACCGACCGCAGAGCCTCGAGCCGGTCGGCGTACGGGATGTCGAGTGTCGCGGCCGCGCCGGCGGGCCGGACCAGAGCCGATGTCATCTGTCCCCCTAGAAGCGAACTCTCGGAAACAGAATCGAGTGTCCCCACAGAGTCACGCACTGTCAAGAGAAGTCAATCTTCGTGACTCATCGAGTCGGTGGAACGCCGGTGCCGTCGCACACGCCGCCACGACGGCCAGATACGCCGCCGAGATCAGCAGCACGGTGGGGCGCAGCCCCAGACCGGAGACCAGGACGACGGCAAGGGACGATCCGAGCGGCACCGCGGTCAGCGCCAGGGCGTCGACGGCGGTCACGACCTGGCCGTAGCGTCCGTCCGGCACCGCGCACTGCAGTGCCGTCGCCCGCACCGGCGCCACGGGCGCTGCCACCGCGCCGAGCACCGCCAGCAGCCCCGCGGCGACCGGCAGCGGCGGCAGCGCCGCCAGCGGTGCAAGCAGCAGGCCGGCGCAACACCCGGCGGTCAGATAGGTACGGCGCCGGCCGAGCCGGTGCCCCACGGCCGCATATCCGAACAGCCCCACGGCCGTCCCGGCACCGAACGCGGTCAGCAGCACACCGAGCTGCGCCGCGCTGCCGAGGTACTGATACGCGTAGGTGACCAGCACGACCCCGCTGAAGCCGCTGTCCAGGCCGTTGAAGGCGGTCGACGAGGCGGTCAGCGCGCGCAGCAGAGGGTGCCGGCGCAACGTGCGCAGACCACTGCGCAACCGGGCCGCGTAGCCCTCCACGCCCGCCGCCCCGGGGCGCCCGGCGACGGCGGGCACACCGAGCGCGACGACCAGCGCGGCGAGACCGCAGGCGGCGGCGTCGATCAGCAGGACGCCGGCGGTCCCCGCCACGGCGACGGCAAGGCCGCCCAGCGTCGGGCCGCACAGGTGGCTGATCTGGCGCACCCCGGACAGCAAGGCGTTGGCCCGCTCCAGCGGCACGCCGGCCGACCGGGCCAGGGACGGAACGAGTCCCGACACCGCCGCGACCCCGGGGATGTCCAGCAGGCTCGCCATGAGGACGAGGCCGAGCAGGGCGCCGAAGTCCAGGCGCCCGGCGGCGTGCAGCAGGGGGACGGCGCCCGCAGCCGCGCCTCCGAGCACATAGGAGGAGACCGCCATCGCCTTGAATCCGACCCGGTCCACCAGGGGGCCTGCCGCGAATCCCGCCAGGCCAGCTCCCACCGAGGCCACGGCGACCACGAATCCGGTGCGCGCCACACTGCCGGTGGTCTCCAGGACGAACCACGGGACGGCGACGACGATCATGGCCTCGCCGACCGACGCCACGGCCACCGCCCCGAGGAGAGCGGCCAGGCTGACCCGCCCGCGAACCCTCAGCCCCTGCTTCGACTTCACAGCAAATGACTCTAACATGACTGCTTTTGACAGCCTTTTCCTCTGCCGGAGCTTCGAAGCCGAGGCCAAGCTCGCTAAACTGCTGGTCAAAGATACTTACTCATCCACACAACCCCTGAGCGAGCGATTACGGTGACGGTCGAGCAACCACACTTCGGGCAACAGGTGAGGCAGATTCGCCGCGCACAGGGGCTGTCACAGTCGGACCTGGCGGGCGACACCATGTCCCCGAGCTACATCTCCCTGGTCGAGAGCGGTCGGCGGGCACCCAGCCTGAAGCTCGCCCGGGCGATCGCCGAGCGCCTCGACATGCCAGTGGAGGTGCTGCTCGCCCCCCAGGAACCGGAGCAGCACCCGCCGCACCGACTCGGCGTCGTGGGCCGACTGGTCGCCGCCCGCGCCCACCAGCTCGCCGGCGACTGGGACGTGGCCCACGACGAGCTGACCGGCATCATCGCACTGCCCGGCGGACCGGAGCTCGACGACGTGCGCTGGGAGGCACGCTGGGAACTGGCGACCACTCTGGGCCGGCTCGGGAAGTCCGAGGCCCGGGAGCAGACCCTCCGGGACCTGCTGGCCGATCCGCTCACCAAGTCCTCCCCCCTGCTGCACATCCGGGTCGCGGTGGAGACGGCCCAGGCACTGAAGGACGTGGGGAACCTGACGGAGAGCGCCCGGTTCGCCGAGGAGGCGCTCCGGCTCGCCCGGACCGCCGAGCCGCCCGCCCTTGTCGAGAGGGCCCAGGCCGAGACGGTCCTCGTGTCGGTGTGCACCGCGAGCGGCGACTGGGAACGGTCCCGGGAGCTGGCCGACGGACTGGTACGCACGGTGCAGGGCGTCCCCGGGGGCCGGCTGCGGGCCACGGGGCTGTGGGCGGCGGCAGGCGCCCACTACGTCAACGGGCGCGCCAAACCGGCCCTGGCCCTCATGGCCGAGGCCGAGCAGACCATGGCGCAGGCCGGCGATCTGCCGCTGCGTGCCCGGCTCCAGCTGGCGGCGGGGCTGTTGTACATCGCCGACGGTCGGCTCGACGCAGCGGACCCCCTGCTGCGACAGGCCGCACAGGCTGCGGAGCTGGTGGGCACCCCCGAGGACGGCGTGCGCCTCGCGGCGGCCCGGGCGCTCGCCTCGCTGCGTCGTGACGACCCGGCCGAGGCGGGCCGACAAGGCGCCCTGGTGGACGCCGGCCTCTCCGCGCTAGCCGTGCTGGACCGGGCGCGCTGCACCGTGGTCACGGCCCGGATCCACCGGGCCCGCGGTGAGGAGGACACGGCCCGCGAGCGCTTCCATTCCGCCGCCGCCCTCTACGAGGAGGCCGGTGCCTACCGCATCGCTGTCACGGTGTGGCGGGAACTGAGCGCCGCGGACGCGACGGCGGGCGCGACGGCCCCGGGCATCGATCCGCATGTGCTGCTCATGCCGTGATCGGCACCCGGTCGAGCTGCCAGACGAAGACCTCCCGCACGGGACACGAGGTGGCCACCGACACCACGACCCCGGCGTCGTCCGGCACATCGTGCACATAGGCGACGTTCGGTCCGTGCCACGTGGACGGACCGGCGTCGGGCACCACGACTCTGCCCTCGCGCCCCTCGCACAGCACGTCCACCAGGCCCGCCCGGGAGAAGCCTCCGCCGGACAGACGCAGGGTGGCCTCCTTGCGGGTCCACAGCCGGGTAAGCCGACTGGCCCGCAACTCCACCGGCGCCGCCGCGATGAAGGACCGCTCGGGGGCACTGAACGGCAGCAGTGACGGGGCATCCACGCGGCCGGGAACCCGGTGCCCCGCGATGGCCACCGACATGCCGCGCGCCAGGGCGACGTATTGGCGCTCCTTGTCGGCACATACCGCGATGTCCACATCGCCGTCCGCCCCGGCTACCCGTCCGTAGGGGTCACTGGTGAGAACCGCTTCTTCGGTGTCTGCCAGGAGCCAGCTCAGTAGAGCCCGCCAGGGAGCCCGGTGCTGGCCCGCCTCCGGGTGTCGGGCGGGCCCGGCCAGCGAGAAGACGTGGACCGCCTCCCCCTCGGGTACGCACTGCACCGGCGGTTTCGCGCACGTCTTCGCTCCGCGTATGACGCACCCCCGTAATCCGCACATGGATTCATCCCCTTGAAGCTGAATCAGTCGGCAAGAAGATCATGTCAGTCGACCGCGTAGACGTTCTAATACCAGGGGACGATCTGACACCCCCCCCATCGGTGGGGTGGGAAAGGGGAAGGCTGCATGATCCGGGTGTACGTATCCGGCGAGCCCGAGGACGGGGAAACGCTGGCTGGGATCCTCCGGACGCTCCCCGGTCTCACACCCCTGCTGTCCGGCGGGACCGAAGAGGACGCGCGCCGGGTGCCGCCAGGCACTGACCTCCTGCTCCTGACCGCACGGCGGTGCTCCCCAGCGATACCGGAGACGCTACGGCGGCTGCGTACGGCACCCGAGGCGCCGCCGGCCGCCGTTGTCACCGCGACGAACCAGGACGCCTACGTCGCCGACTGCCTGACCGCTGGTGCCGCGGGCATCCTGCACCACGACATCGCACCGGCTCTGCTGCTGTCCGCCGTTCGGATACTCGTCGCGGGCGGAAGCGTCCTGTTCCAAGACCCCCGGACAGCCGTCCTCCCTCTGTCCGGTGCCGCCGCTCCTTCGGCCGCGGTGTCCGCGCAGGCCGCGGTGTCCGCGCAGGCCGCGGTGTCCGCGCAGGCCGCGGTGGAGCGCCTGACCACGCGGCAACGAACGGTGCTCCACCTGCTGGCCATCGGGCTCACCAACGCCGAGATCTCACGGCGGCTAGGCATCTCGGGTGACACGGTCAAGGAACACGTACGCACGGTGTTCCGGGAACTCGGCGTTCCACGCCGGATCACCGCCGCCCTGCTGGTGCACCGCGCGGGCTTGCTCGACCGGCTGCGCCCCGATACGACCTGAGGGCCCGGCACAGGGGTGAGCGGAGCGTGTCGCGTGCTACATCCTTCGATGTAGGCCGACGGGTGTTCCGGTTACACCTGCAAGAGGAGGCCCCACGAGAGCCGTCGTGCTGAGATGGAGCCATGTTGCCCGAGTTACCCCGGCCCCATCGAGACGATGTCCTGATCACGGCTGGCGGGCTGGCCGGAGGCGTGATGCTTTGGCATCTGGGTCTCTTCACGAACGTGCCCGCCCGACAGGACCCGGGCGTAATGCCGTTGCTCCCTCTGACCGTCATGGCCGCGGCCGAACTGCTGCGCCGGGTCGCCCAGCCCCTGGCTCTGCTGATGGCCGTCATCGCCGTCGCCGCCGACCAGTACTTCGGTTCGCTGATCGCCACCGTCCTGATGTTCACGGACATCGTGTACGCCAGCGTGGTGTACGGACCGCCCCGGACCGCACGTCAGGTGATCCCGGCCAGCATCCTGGTCACCGTCGGGCTCACGGTGTGGGCCCTGTCCGCGGTGCCGAGACCGGAATCGCTCCTCGTCGGCGTGGTCGCCGCGCTGGTCACCATCGCCCCGGCGTGGACCGGGCTCACCATCCGGCAGCATCAGGAGATCGCCGACGAGGAGCGGCTGCGCGCCGAAAAGGCGACGCTGCTTTCCGAGATGGAGCGGCGGCAGGCCGTGACGGCCGAACGAGGCGAAATGGCCCGGGAGTTGCACGACCTGGTGGCCAACCACTTGTCCGCGATCGCGATCCAGTCGACGGCCGCCCTGTCGCTGAACAGCCCGAAGGCCTCCACGGGCGCCCTCGAGGTCATCCGGACCAACAGTGTGCAGGCGCTCGCCGAGATGCGGCGGCTGATAGGGCTGCTGCGCAGTGGTGAGGCCGAGGACGAGGTGCCCTCCGCCGCCCCCACGCTGGCCGGGCTGAACACGCTCATCGACCGGGCGCGGGCGAGCGGGTCCACAAGCGGCCTCACCGTCGTCGTCGAGGACACGAGGGGCAAGGGGGCGCTGCCTGCCCCCGTCGAACCGGCCGCCTACCGCATCGTGCAGGAATCGCTGACGAACGCGCTGAAGCACGCCACTCCCGGGGTGGTGACCGTCTGCCTCGACTGCAAGGAGGGCGGCCCTCTCACCGTGGAGGTCACCAGCCCGTACAGCCCGCGTGCCGGCTCGCGCGCACCAGGCTCGGGGGCCGGCCTGGTCGGCATGAAGGAACGAGTGGCCCTGCTGGACGGGCAGTTCGAGGCGGGACCGGCCGGAGCCGCCGGCTCCGGACCGCCGACAGTGTGGCGGGTACGCGCCGCGCTGCCCGTGGAGGAGAAGGGACCGGTATGACAGAGGCGGCGTGGCACGGCTTGGTGGACTCCCCACCCGAGCGGCTCATCACGGTTCTCGTCGCGGAGGACCAGTCCGCCGTACGGGACGGCCTGGTCCTCATCCTGCGGTCCGCGCCGGATATCGAGGTGGTGGGCCAGGCATCGGACGGTGAGCAGGCCGTCCGGCTCGCGCGGCAGCTCCGTCCCGACCTCGTGCTGATGGACATTCAGATGCCGAAGCTCGACGGCGTCTCCGCGACCCGTCAGGTGGTG
Organism: Streptomyces poriticola; assembly: GCF_036689765.1. Classification (NCBI taxonomy): domain Bacteria; kingdom Bacillati; phylum Actinomycetota; class Actinomycetes; order Kitasatosporales; family Streptomycetaceae; genus Streptomyces; species Streptomyces poriticola. The sequence continues at coordinate 844 of NZ_JBAGKH010000048.1, read as the reverse complement.
CAGGAGAAGAGCGCCGACGTCCTCGTCCTGACCACCTTCGACCTGGACGAGTACGTGTTCGGTGCGCTGCGCGCCGGCGCGGTCGGGTTCCTGCTGAAGAACACGGACGCCCAGGGGCTGATCGAGTCCGTACGGACGGTCGCCCGGGGCGAGGGGCTGATCGCGCCGGAGGTCACCCGCCGGCTGATCGCCGAGTTCGCGTCCCGGCCTGCCCAGTTGAAGGAGGGCTCGGTGGACTGCACGGTGCTGGAGAAGGACCCAGTGGACCGCTCGGTCCTCGACGCGCTCACCCGGCGAGAACGCGAGGTCCTGTCGTGCCTCGGTGAGGGCATGTCCAACGCCGCGATCGCCGACCGCCTGGAAATGGCCGAGGCCACCGTGAAGACGCACGTCAGCCGTCTGCTGGGCAAGCTGGGGCTGCGCAGTCGAGTGCAAGCGGCGGTGCTGGCACAGGAGTTGGGAATCTAGAGCGGGCCCGGAGACCACCCCAGGGACAGCGGTCCAGTGCCTCTCACCATTGGTCCAGAGCTTTCAGTCCTCGCACGGCATGCGGAACGCTCACCTGCTCGGTGCCGGGCAGGTCGCACCGGCCGTCCGCACGACCGCCGCTGCAGCTCTGGAGTGTCCAGGTCGGCAAGGGCGGCCAGGCCCACGGTCAGGTGGGCGAGGAGGCCCCGGGAGAAGTAGCCCTCGATGCCCCGGTATCGGGTAGCTGTGTTCGAGCATCGTGACCGCCCTGCCCCGCCGGGCAGTTCTTCGGCACCCTCCGACCCGTTTCCGCTGTTCAGACGTTCAGTCGGCGTGGCCCGGGGGACGCGGCGGCGCCTGGGAGCGGCTCATGCCG
>NZ_JBAGKH010000047.1:0-31049 GCF_036689765.1 Streptomyces poriticola | reverse complement strand
TCGCCGGGGCGGGCCCGGGAGCCTGCCGGGCCAGGGGCTTCAGTCGCGGCAGAGCACGCTCTGCAGCACGTTCGTGAGCACGCGATCCGCGTCCGGCATCGCGGCGTCCGCCCGCCAGGCGACGAAACCGTCCGGACGCACCAGGACGGCACCGTCCTCGGCCGTGCCGTGCAGCTCCGCCCAGTCGGCGTCCCGCTCGGGCGCCAGATCGTGATCGGGCCCCGTGCCCACCAGGTACGCCTGGACCGGGACGCCCAGGTTCTCGGAGGCCTTCTCCACCGCCGTCCGCCACTTCTGCCCGCCGGACCCGGCGAGCAGCACGAAGGAACGCTCGTACAGGTCGAGCGTGGAGATCCTGCCGCGATCCGTCATGACCCACATGTGCGGTGCCCGGCTGCCCGGTTCGCCGCCCAGCTGGAACGAGTCGGGGACGATCGGCTGGTCCGGCGGGGCACCCACGACCGCGTTCGACGCATAGCGGTAGCACAGGGCGACGGTCATCAGGTCCGCCGGATCGTCGTTGCGCCCGGCGCCGGGACTGAACCCCGGATGCTGCTCGTCGGCCGCCTGGACGCAGGCCCGGGTGCCGGTCGCCAGAGCGACGGGCCGCCGTTCCCGCTCGTAGGAGTCGAGCAGCGGCAGACCCGCCCAGCCGCGCAGCACCGCGGCCAGCTTCCAGGCCAGGTTGTGGGCGTCCTGGATCCCCGTGTTGGAGCCGAACGCCCCGGTGGGCGGCATCTCGTGGGCCGAGTCGCCGGCCAGGAAGACCCGGCCCTCGCCGTAGCTGTCCGCGACCCGTTTCGACGCGTGCCACGGTGCTCTGCCGGTGATCTCGACATCGAGGTCCGTGACGCCGACGGCCGCGCGGATGTGCGCGGCCAGCCGCTCGTCGGTGAAGTCCTCCAGCACCTCGCCCCGGTCGGTGTACCAGGGGACGTGGATGACCCAGCGCTCCTCGTTGTCCACCGGCAGCAGCGCCGCCTCACCCTCCGGGGCGGTGGTGTAGCAGACGACGAACCGCTTGTCCCCGACGTGCTGCTTCAGGCCCTTGCTGCGGAACGTGACGCTGACGTTGTGGAAGAGCTCCCCCGGTCCCGACTGGCCGATCCCCAGCCGGCGGCGGACGGGGCTCCGCGGGCCGTCGGCGGCCACCAGGAAGTCGGCGTTCACCGTGTAGGTCTCGCCGGTGTCCCGGTGCACCATCTCGGCCCGCACTCCCTCCCCGTCCTGGGCGAAGGAGACCATCTCCGTGCCGAACCGGACGGCGGCACCCTGCCGGCGCGCCTGGCTCAGCAGGACGGGTTCCAGATCGTTCTGGCTGCACAGGCACCAGTCCGAGGAGCTGACCCGGGAGATGTCGACGCCGCCGGAGATGTCCCCGATGATCCAGCGGCGCTGCTCCCCGGTGAGGGTGTCCACCTGGAGGATGCCGTCGTTCCCGGCGAGAACACTCGCCGCTTCCCGGATCCGGGGCTCCAGACCCGCGGTCCGGTAGATCTCCATGGTGCGCAAATTGTTTCCGCGGCCGCGCGGATGCGTCGATGTCGCGGCATGCCGCTCCACGAGCATGTGCTCGATTCCGAGGCGGCCCAGGAAAACCGAAGTGGAAAGGCCCACCAGGGATCCGCCGACGATGAGAACTGGTACAGATTCCGCTGAGTGTCCGCTCACATCGACGATGTGTACCTCGACACGGCCGCGCCCATCGCATAGTCCGGCGAGCCGACCCATATGGCCCAGCGCTGTTTACGGTGCGGTGCCGCCCGGGAAACCGTGGCACCGACCACGAAATTCACGCCGATCCGGGGACCAGCCATGACGCAAGCGTTCGCATCCGAGGAATCCGAGGCACCGTCGTCCGAGGAGGCCGCGGCCGCGGCCTCGTCCTGCAGCCGGGAGTTCCGGGCCGACCCGCACCCCGTGTACGCCGCGCTGCGCGAGCAGGCGCCGGTGTGCCCGCTGTCCCCGCCGCACGGCGTGGAGACCTACCTCGTCACGCGCTACGACGACGCCCGGGCCGCGCTGGCCGACCCCCGGCTGAGCAAGGACATGTACGGCGCCATGGACGCCTACCACCGCATCTTCGGCGACTCGTCGGTCGCGCTGGACGACAACATGCTGTTCTCGGACCCCCCGAAACACACCAGGCTGCGGAGGATCGTCGGGAGCACCTTCACCCCGAAAAGGGTGGAGTCGCTGCGTCCGCGCGTCCAGGAGATCACGGACGGGCTGCTGGACGCGTGCCGGAAGTCCGAGGCGGTGAACCTGCTCCCGGAATTCTGCTTCCCGCTCCCGCTCCAGGTGATCTGCGAACTTCTGGGCGTCCCGGAGAACGAACGCAAACAGGCCCAGGAATGGTCCGCGACCGTCGCGCAGACCGGATTCGGCCCGGAGGCGCGAAAGAAGCTGGAGGTGGCCGAGGGCAATCTGCGCGACTATCTGGTGGACCTGTGCGCACGCAAGCGGAGGGAGCCGGACGGCGGGCTGCTCAGCGCTCTGGTCACGGCCAAGGACCAGGAGGGCGCGCTCACCGACCACGAACTCGTCTCGACGGCATGGGTGATCCTGTTCGCCGGCCACAAGACGACGGCCTACCAGATCGGCAACGCGGTCTACCACCTGCTCAGCCGGCCGGACCAGAAGGAGCTGGCGCTGCGGGACGCGAAGGCGCTCGCGGCGGCCATCGAGGAGATCTTCCGGTTCGAGACGTCCGTGGAGAACGCCACCTTCCGCTACGCCAAGGAAGACATCGTGATCCGGGACACGCTCATCCCCAAGGGCGCGCTCGTGCAGATCTCGCTCGCCGGCGCCAACCGCGACCCCCGGATGTTCGCCCGGCCCGACGAGATGGACGTGCGGCGCCCGAACGTGCAGGCGACCCACCTCACCTTCGGCTACGGCCCGCACTACTGTGTCGGCGCGCCGCTGGCCCGGCTGGAGCTGCAGACCGCCCTCACCACGCTCTTCCAGCGGTACCCGGGCATGGCCCTGGCCGGGGCCCCCGGGGACGCACGGTGGCTGACCGTGCCGTTCCCGGCGTTCCGCGGACTGGCGGAGCTCCCGGTCGTCCTCGATCCGTCGTGACCTCGGACGACGTCACCTCCGACGAGGGGCGCGTGCGTGTCGTCCGCCTGCTGCGGGTGCGGGCGGGGAGAGAAGCCGCGTTCCTGCGGCACTACCACGACGTACGCGCCCGCGCCGAGCGCTTTCCCGGCCATCTCGGCGAGCAGCTGTGCCGGTCCCTCGACGATCCGGCGCAGTGGCTGCTCACCAGCGAGTGGGAGAGCCTCGCCGCCATCAAGGGCTGGCGCACCGACCCGGAGCACGCGGCCCTGGTCCGGACGATGAACGACTGCCTGCACGGAGACCGGTCGACCACGGTCTACCGGGTCATGGTGACGGTCCCCGGATAGCGTCCGGAGCCCGGAGCCCGGCGGGGAGACCGAAAGGCGAGACGGGGCTGACCGACATATGACCGGCCGGTAGGGTCTGTTGACGTGCCGAAGCCCCTCAGTCTCACCTTCGATCCCATCGCCCGTGCCGACGAACTCTGGAAGCAGCGCTGGGGCAGTGTGCCCTCCATGGCGGCGATCACGTCGATCATGCGGGCCCACCAGATCCTGCTGGCCGAGGTCGACGCGGTGGTCAAGCCGTACGGGCTGACCTTCGCCCGCTACGAGGCGCTGGTGCTGCTCACCTTCTCCAAGTCCGGCGAACTGCCGATGTCCAAGATCGGCGAGCGGCTGATGGTGCATCCCACGTCCGTGACCAACACGGTCGACCGCCTGGTGAGATCGGGCCTCGTGGACAAGCGGCCCAACCCCAACGACGGCCGGGGCACGCTGGCCTCCGTCACCGACAAGGGCCGCGAGGTGGTCGACGCCGCCACCCGGGACCTGATGGCGATGGACTTCGGCCTGGGGGCGTACGACGACGAGGAGTGCGGCGAGATCTTCGCCATGCTGCGCACTCTGCGAGTGGCCGCGGGCGACTTCGCCGAGGACTGAGCGCAGAGCCGGGCCGCGCCGGTGCCGGGGCGCCGGAAGATCGCGGGAAACGGGTGGCTACGCTCGATCCATGAAACGAAGCGTGCTGACCCGCTACCGCGCCATGGCCTACATCACCGGCGTGCTGCTGATCCTGCTGACCCTGGGCATGATCGGCAAGTACGTGCTGGACATCGGCGGTGCGGACGACTTCACCCGCGTCGTCAGCATCGCGCACGGCTGGCTGTACGTCGTCTACCTCGTCTTCGCCTTCGACCTGGGCGCCAAGGCGAAGTGGCCGGTGGCCAAGCAGCTGTGGGTGCTGATCGCCGGGACCATCCCGACGGCCGCCTTCTTCGTGGAGCGCAAGGTCAGCAAGGAGCTGGAGGCCCGGATCGCCGAGGGGTCCCCGGCACCCGCCAAGGCCTGACCGCGGCCCGCCGCGGCCGGCCCCGACAGCCGCACGGACACTCGTTCGGCTGTATGCCATCGACATTTACTTGGACGTCCTAGTAAATTCGGAGGTATGGACGCTGACGCCATAGACGAGGGCCGCCGCCGCTGGCAGGCCCGGTACGACGCCGCACGCAAGCGTGAGGCGGATTTCAGCACGCTCTCCGGCGACCCCGTGGAGCCCGTCTACGGGCCCCGGCCCGGGGACACGTACGAGGGCTTCGAGCGGATCGGCTGGCCGGGTGAGTACCCCTTCACCCGCGGTCTGTATCCGACCGGCTACCGAGGGCGCACGTGGACGATCCGGCAGTTCGCCGGGTTCGGCAACGCCGAGCAGACCAACGAGCGCTACAAGATGATCCTCCGCAACGGCGGCGGCGGGTTGTCGGTCGCCTTCGACATGCCGACACTGATGGGCCGCGACTCCGACGACCCGCGCTCGCTCGGCGAGGTCGGGCACTGCGGGGTGGCCATCGACTCGGCCGCCGACATGGAGGTCCTGTTCCGGGACATCCCGCTCGGCGACGTCACCACGTCGATGACGATCAGCGGGCCGGCGGTGCCGGTGTTCTGCATGTACCTGGTCGCCGCGGAGCGGCAGGGCGTCGACCACTCGGTGCTCAACGGCACGCTGCAGACCGACATCTTCAAGGAGTACATCGCCCAGAAGGAGTGGCTCTTCCAGCCCGAGCCGCACCTGCGCCTGATCGGCGATCTCATGGAGTACTGCGCGGCCGGCATCCCCGCCTACAAGCCGCTGTCGGTCTCCGGCTACCACATCCGCGAGGCGGGCGCGACGGCCGCGCAGGAGCTGGCGTACACCCTGGCGGACGGCTTCGGCTACGTGGAGTTGGGACTGAGCCGCGGCCTCGACGTGGACGTGTTCGCCCCCGGCCTGTCCTTCTTCTTCGACGCGCACGTCGACTTCTTCGAGGAGATCGCCAAGTTCCGCGCCGCCCGCCGCATCTGGGCGCGCTGGATGCGGGACGTGTACGGGGCGCGGAGCGAGAAGGCGCAGTGGCTGCGCTTCCACACCCAGACCGCCGGTGTCTCGCTGACCGCCCAGCAGCCGTACAACAACGTGGTGCGTACGGCCGTGGAGGCCCTCGCCGCGGTGCTGGGCGGGACCAACTCCCTGCACACCAACGCCCTGGACGAGACGCTCGCCCTGCCCAGCGAGCAGGCCGCCGAGATCGCCCTGCGCACCCAGCAGGTGCTGATGGAGGAGACCGGCGTCGCCAACGTCGCCGACCCGCTGGGCGGCTCCTGGTTCGTCGAGCAGCTCACCGACCGGATCGAGGCCGACGCGGAGAAGATCTTCGAGCAGATCAGGGAGCGGGGCCTGCGGGCCCACCCCGACGGACAGCACCCCATCGGGCCGATCACCTCCGGCATCCTGCGCGGCATCGAGGACGGCTGGTTCACCGGGGAGATCGCCGAGTCGGCCTTCCGCTACCAGCAGTCGCTGGAGAAGGGCGACAAGAGGGTCGTCGGCGTCAACGCCCACACCGGCTCGGTCACCGGCGACCTGGAGATCCTGCGGGTCAGCCATGAGGTGGAGCGTGAGCAGGTGCGGGTGGTGAGCGAGCGCAAGGCCGCCCGCGACGACGCCGCGGTCCGCTCCGCCCTCACCGGCATGGTCGAGGCGGCCCGCTCCGGCGCCAACATGATCGAACCGATGCTGCGCGCGGTCCGCGCCGAGGCCACCCTCGGCGAGATCTGCGACGCACTCCGCGACGAGTGGGGGGTGTACGTGGAGCCCGCGGGCTTCTGAGCCGGCCGCAGAGGGGCGGTCCCGCCGCCCCTCACCCCCCGGCGGGCCCGGCCGCTCCCGCCAGGCCCTGCAGCAGCACCTGGGTGAAGCCGCTCGCCCAGTCCTCGTCCGCCGACCGTCCGCTCACCAGTGTGCGGTGCACCACGGCGCCGGCCACCACGTCGAAGATGAGGTCGATCGTGCGGGCGGTCTCCGCGGCGTCGGACTCCTGGGGGAGCTCCCCGCGTGCCTGGGCCCGCGCCCGGCCCTCCAGGACCAGGCGCTTCTGGCGGTCCACGATGGAGTCGCGGATGCGTTCGCGCAGGGCGTCGTCCCGGGTGGACTCCGCCACCACCGCCATCAGGCCGCTCTTGGCCTCCGGGCGGGCCAGGATCGCGGCGAACTGCAGCACCACGCCCTCGATGTCGGCGGCCAGGCTGCCGCGGTCGGGCAGCTCCAGCTCGTCGAAGAGCTCCGCCACCGCATCGACCACCAGCTCGTTCTTGCCCGCCCAGCGGCGGTAGAGGGTCGTCTTCGCCACCCCCGCCCGGGTCGCCACGTCCCCCAGGGTGAGCTTCGACCAGCCCAGCTCCACCAGCGCCGCCCGCGTCGCCGCCAGGATCGCGGCGTCCGCCGCGGCGCTGCGCGGGCGTCCCGGGCGCCCGGAGCGGCAACTGAACGGGGTGCGGCTCTGCATGCCCCGACCATAACCGGCGGTGCCCGCACCCGCGGTTCCGGTGGTGCCGTGAGGGAGATCACCGGGGGGTGGTGTCGCGGCGGGCCCGGTTGGCATTACGCTACGACTCGTAGCGAAAGCGCGGGCATGGGCGTTGCCCGGCGACGACCACTGGCGTGGGGTGGGGACCCGGCGCCGAACGGCACACATCAGGGCGGGCTTTCCGTCCTGTTTTCACAGACGCGCGCCTGACGGGGGAGGATAGACGCATGCAGCCACGGAACATGTCCATGAGCGGAGTCGTCGACCTCGCCGCGGTGAAGGCGGCCCAGGAGGCCAAGGCGAAGGCGGAGCAGGCGCGCGCCGAGTCGGCCCGGCAGGGCGGGGGCGGCGCCGTCTCCCCGGCCGATCTCGTGATCGACGTCGACGAGGCAGGTTTTGAGAGCGACGTTCTGCAGCGCTCCACCGAGGTCCCGGTCGTCATCGACTTCTGGGCCGAGTGGTGCGAGCCCTGCAAGCAGCTGAGCCCGGTGCTGGAGCGGCTCGCCGTCGAGTACAACGGGCGTTTCGTCCTCGCCAAGATCGATGTCGACGCCAACCAGATGCTGATGCAGCAGTTCGGGATCCAGGGCATCCCGGCCGTCTTCGCGGTGGTGGCCGGCCAGGCCCTGCCGCTCTTCCAGGGCGCCGCCGGCGAGGCGCAGATCCGGCAGACCCTGGACCAGCTCGTGCAGGTCGCCGAGGAGCGCTTCGGCCTCACCGGCCTGACCGTCGACCCCGATGCCGAGCCCGGCGGTGCCCCGCAGGCCCCCGAGCGTCCGGCCGGGCCGCACGACGCGGCGCTGGAGGCCGCCGTGCAGGCGCTGGACGCCGGTGACCTCGGCGGCGCGGTGCAGGCCTACAAGAACGTGCTGAGCGACGACCCGGGCAACACCGAGGCCAAACTGGGCCTCTCGCAGGCCGAGTTGCTCCAGCGGGTGCAGAACCTCGACCCGCAGCAGGTGCGCAAGGAGGCCGCCGACCGGCCGGCCGACGTCCAGGCGCAGATCGCCGCCGCCGACCTCGATCTGGTGGGCGGGCATGTGGACGACGCCTTCGGGCGGCTCATCGACACGGTGCAGCGCACCGCGGGCGACGAGCGCAACGCCGTACGGGTGCGGTTGCTGGAGCTGTTCGAGGTCGTCGGCGGCGATGATCCGCGGGTGATCGCGGCGCGCCGGGCGCTGGCGCGTGCCCTGTTCTGATTGGTGCCAGTGAGCACAGAGCGGCCGTGCTTTACCAAATCTTGGTAATCACGGCCGCTGTTACTGCGAGTAAATCGCGCCCGATGGTCTGTCGGTTTCTGTCCAGCGATCAATAGTTTTGTCCGGCCCCTGAGCGGCACCCTGCGTGCCCGTCCCGGACCTGTCCGTCGAGCCCTGCTCACCGGGCCGTTACTGCCGAGTAACGAACCCCCTTGTGCGGGCGGCGAGAATGCACCACGATCGGCGACGCTCGGTCCGTTCCCGTACCCCGACAGCCAATCGGGTCGCGGGAGTTCCTGGGTCCCCACCGAGCAGGGTCGGCGGCAGTGGCGCCGGCCCTTGGGCAGGGGGGTCTTCGCCCGATCGGCGAAGCCTGTCCAGCAAGGTTGTGCGTGATGCGTGTCAGGCGCGACCAGTGGTTGTCGCTCGGGGGTGATCGCCGGTGATTCGGGCGCGTTGTGCGCGCCGCCGAGAGCAGGCGCTCTCCTTCCCGAGGACGTAGCACTTCTCCCATCCCTGCCCGGCAAGCCGCCTGTCGGAGGCATTGCCGAGGCCAGGAGATGTACGTCCGAGAAGGAGGAAATATGGAGTCCCAGGTGCGTGGCGGGACCAGATGGAAGCGGTTCGCCGTGGTCATGGTGCCCAGCGTGGCCGCCACGGCGGCGATAGGCGTGGCCCTCGGTCAGGGCGCTCTCGCCGCGTCGTTCAGCGTGTCGGGGCAGTCGTTCAAGGTCACGACCGAGCGGCTCGACGGCAAGGGCTTCGTCCAGTACGGCGCGATCGACGAGGGCTACACGCTCGACGGCAAGAAGACGGCTCACCCCGTCGCCGTCTCGGCGTTCAAGTCCGCGACGATCAAGAACCTGTGCCAGTCCGTGGTCACCCCGGACATCCCGCTCATCGGCACCGTCAGCCTCATGCTGAAGGCGGGCGGGGGCGACACGCCGGTCGAGGCCAAGAACCTGTACATCGACGTCGCCGAGCTGAACGCCGACGCCACGTTCAACAACATCGACATCGGTGTTGCCGCGAAGGACGCCGCCAAGGGTCCGGGCATCCAGAAGGGCGACACCGCGAACCCGTACGGATTCGCGCAGCAGGCCGACTCGGTCGTCCTGACCGACGTGAAGCAGACGGCGTGGGCGACCACTGCCGGAACCTTCAAGCTCAGCGGCCTGAAGATGTCGCTGGCCAAGGGTGTCAAGGAGTGCTACTAGGCACTCGCTGACGGGCGGGGGAGCCGGTGGCGCCCCCGCCCGTCACCTCTCCGGGCCCGCCTTCACGGGCGGCCCACATCACCACCACAGCAACGCCGTACCAGGGAGCTGTTTTCCATGAGCGCCGAGACTCCTGTCGCCGCCGGCCAGTTCACCCTCCGGAGGCAGCAGTTCCGCGCCTGGCGGGGCGACCGCCCGTTCTGGGCCGGTCTGTTCGTCATGCTCGGCGGACTCCCCATTGCCTACTTCCCGTACGCGAACCTGCGGCTCGGCCATCTGACGTTGGCGATGGCCACCACCGCGGGCGCCGGGTCCCTGATCATCGGCGTACTGCTGGTCGTCCTGGGCGTCAGCCTCTGGTTCCAGAAGCACGTCCGGGTGTTCGCGGGCGTCGCGGCGATCCTGCTGGGACTGGTGTCCATCCCCGTGTCCAACCTCGGCGGTTTCCTCATCGGCTTCCTTCTTGCGCTGGTCGGCGGGGCGATGGCCGTCTCCTGGGCGCCGGGCGCCGAGCCGAGCGCGGAACCGGCGGTGGGCGGCGCCGCGGGAACGGGCGGTGCCCCCGAGAGCGCGCCCGCGGGTCCCGCGGACACCGCGGTCCTCGGCACCGCCGCCGGGGGCACCGCAGCCCCGGACACCAGGGCCGCCGGCCCGGAGCTCCCCGAGCCGCGGGACGAGGCCGGCGAGTCCACCGATCTGTCAGGAACGAGCCCGGCCAACGGGGCGAACGGGAGGCACAGTGCCGGCTGACGAGGTGACCCACGGGGCTGACGTGGAGTCGTCCCGTGCGAGAACCGGGCCGCGCCACGCGGCACCCAAGAAGCCGCTGTTCACCAGGTTCCACATGCCGGCCGGGAAGGCGATAGCCCTGGCGGCGATGCCGACGGCGGTTCTCATGGGGATGGGATTCACGCCGACGCTCGCCGTCGCCGACGGCAACGACTCGACCACGCCGTCGTCGAACAGCCTGACGGCCGACGAGTACAAGGACTGCGTGGCGGCTCTTGAGGACGAGGAGAGCGCAGCGGACGAGGACGGCGCGACCGCGTCGCCCACGCCGTCGCCCTCCGCCGGCGAGAGCGAGGCGGACGAGGAAGGCGAGGACGGCGAGGACGGCGACGCCGGTCCGGCCCCTTCGCCCTCCGCCGGGGACTCGGCCGGGGACTCGGCGGGGAAGGAGACCGACGGGGACCAGGGCGCGGACGGCCGCCAGGGCGCCGGCGACGGATCGTCCTCTTCGTCGGATTCAGGTTCCGACGACGAGGACGAGCCCGCGCCGCCCGACGGGCCGACCGGGGGCACCGCGCCCGCGTCGCCGTCGCCGTCCCCGTCCGAGACCGACCGCAACGTGCTGGAGAAGATCGGCGACGCGATCGAGGATGTCTTCACCGGCGGCGGCAAGGAGGAGGAGGAGGGCGCGAGCCCCGCCCCGTCGCCGTCGGCGTCCGAGAGCGCCGCCGGCGACGCTTCCGGCACCGTGGAGGACACGGCCGGTACGGCGGCCGATGCGGCCGGGGACCCGGCCCGGGACACCGCCGAGAGGGCCGGAGAGGCCGTCGAGGACGCGGCGGAGGAGTCGGGCCGGGCCGTCGAGGAAGCTCGGGAGGCAGAGGAGGCCGAGGAGGCGGCCGAGGACGCCACCGCCCCGGCCACCGCGACCCCCAGCCCGTCCGAGAGCGCCGGCACCGACCCGGAGGACTGCCCGGTCGCCACCGACGCCGAGGGCGGGATCGACAACGCCGTCCCGCTGCCGGACGACCCGTGGTACCTGAACGCCAGCTCGCTGCTGCTGAAGGGTGCTTCGTACAAGGGCGTGGTCGAGGTGAAGACCGCCAACGGTTCCGTCAAGAAGGTGCTGAAGTACGTCATATCGGACGGTACCGACATCGGGGACCTGCACCAGACGGTGCAGGACGACCAGTCCGGCAAGACCTACCATGTGCAGGCGGCCGAGGGCTCGACGTCCACGATCCGCGGCGGCGACACCGTGATGTACACGGAGAGCATCTCGGGCAATCTGCTCGGGCTGATCCCGATCACGTTCGACCCCGAGCACCCGCCACCGCTGGACATCCCGCTCATCTACTTCACGAAGGTGAAGGTCGTGCAGGCCGGCCAGTTCGGCGGCAACCTGCACGTACCCGGGCTGCAGCAGTACATCACCGACTGAGCCCGAGTCGCCCCGAGAACCCGTCCGGGAGCCGCACGAGCGCCGAGGGCGCCCCCCTGCCGCAGGAGGGCGCCCTCGGCGTCGCACGCGGGCCGCCGCGGCGGCCCGGGAGCTGCGGGCCCGTCAGTCGCGGTCGCCGCCGCCCAGGTGGTGCACCCGGACCATGTTGGTGGTGCCGGGCACGCCGGGGGGCGAGCCGGCGGTGATGATCACGATGTCGCCGTCGTTGAACCGGTTGAGCTTGACCACCTCCTGGTCCACCAGGTCGACCATCTCGTCGGTGCTGTTGACGAACGGCACCACGTGCGGCTCCACACCCCAGCTGAGCGCCAGCTGGTTGCGGGTGGACTCGTCGGTGGTGAAGGCCAGGATCGGCTGCACCGCGCGGTAGCGGGACAGCCGGCGGGCGGTGTCGCCGGACTGGGTGAAGGCCACCAGGCCCTTGCCGCCGAGGAAGTCGGCGATCTCGGCGGCGGCGCGGGCCACCGAACCGCCCTGGGTGCGCGGCTTCTTGCCCGGCACCAGCGGCTGCAGGCCCTTGCCGAGCAGTTCCTGCTCGGCCGCCTGGACGATCTTCGACATCGTCTTGACGGTCTCGATCGGGTAGGCGCCCACACTGGACTCGGCGGACAGCATCACCGCGTCCGCGCCGTCCAGGATCGCGTTGGCCACGTCGGAGGCCTCGGCGCGGGTCGGGCGGGAGTTGGTGATCATCGACTCCATCATCTGGGTCGCCACGATCACCGGCTTGGCGTTGCGCCGGCACAGCTCGATCAGGCGCTTCTGCACCATCGGGACCTTCTCGAGCGGGTACTCGACGGCCAGGTCGCCGCGCGCGACCATGACGCCGTCGAACGCCATGACGACGTCCGCCATGTTCTCCACCGCCTGCGGCTTCTCCACCTTGGCGACGACCGGGACCCGGCGGCCCTCCTCGTCCATGATGCGGTGCACGTCGTGGACGTCCTTGGCGTCCCGGACGAAGGACAGGGCGACCAGGTCGCAGCCCATGCGGAGGGCGAAGCGGAGGTCCTCGACGTCCTTCTCGGACAGCGCCGGGACGTTGACGGCCGCGCCGGGGAGGTTGATGCCCTTGTGGTCGGAGATGACGCCGCCCTCGATGACGATCGTCTTCACCCGCGGACCCTCCACCGCGGTGACCTTCAGCTCGACGTTGCCGTCGTTGATCAGCACCTGGTCGCCCTTGGCCACGTCGCCGGGCAGGCCCTTGTAGGTGGTGCCGCAGATCGAGCGGTCGCCGGGGACGTCCTCGGTGGTGATGGTGAACTCGTCCCCGCGCACCAGCTCGACGGGGCCCTCGGCGAAGGTCTCCAGCCGGATCTTCGGGCCCTGCAGGTCGGCGAGGACGCCGATGGCCCTGCCGGTCTCCTTGGCGGCGGCCCGGACGCGGTCGTACCGCCCCTGGTGCTCTGCGTGGGTGCCGTGGCTGAAGTTGAAGCGGGCCACGTTCATACCGGCTTCGATCAGCGCGACGAGCTGCTCGTGGGAGTCGACCGCGGGGCCGAGAGTACAGACGATTTTCGAACGGCGCATGGGGCGATCCTATCGCTTTGTTTCGGAGCGGAATATTCCGTCTGGTGGAAAATACAAAAGGGCGGGATGCCGCTCAGGTGAGATTGCCCGAGCCTTTTGTGCCCATTACCAGCGCGTAGGTCTGCGTCGCGATCTCCATTTCCTCGTCCGTCGGCACCACGGCGACCGCCACCCGTGCGTCCGCCGGTGAGATCAGCCGTGGCTCGTCGCCACGCACGGCGTTCAGGTCGCCGTCCACCGCCAGGCCCAGCTCCGCCAGACCCGCCACGGCAGCTTCCCGCACCGGCGCCGCGTTCTCGCCGACCCCTGCCGTGAAGGCCACCGCGTCCACCCGGCCGAGTACGGCGTAATAGGCGCCGATGTACTTCTTCAGCCGGTGAATGTAGATGTCGAAGGCGAGCCGCGCCCGCTCGTCGCCCTCGTCGATCCGGCGGCGGATCTCCCGCATGTCGTTGTCGCCGCACAGGCCGACCAGACCGCTCCTCTTGTTGAGAAGTGTGTCGGTCTCGTCGGCGGACATTCCGCCGACGCGCATCAAATGGAAGATGACGGCCGGGTCCAGGTCCCCCGAGCGGGTTCCCATCACCAGACCCTCCAGCGGCGTCAGCCCCATGGAGGTGTCCACGCACTCACCGGCGCGCACGGCGGAGGCGGACGCCCCGTTGCCCAGGTGCAGCACGATGACGTTCACCTCCTCCGGAGCCCTGCCCAGCAGCTTCGCCGTCTCCCGGGAGACATAGGCGTGCGAGGTGCCGTGGAAGCCGTAGCGGCGGATGCGGTGGGCGTCGGCGGTCTCGACGTCGATGGCGTAGCGGGCGGCGGACTCCGGCATCGTGGTGTGGAAGGCGGTGTCGAAGACGGCGACCTGAGGCAGGTCCGGGCGCAGCGCCTGCGCGGTGCGGATGCCGGTGAGGTTGGCCGGGTTGTGCAGCGGGGCGACCGGGATCAGCCGCTCGATCTCGGCGAGCACGGCGTCGTCGATCACGGTCGGTGCGGTGAACCGCCGGCCGCCGTGCACCACGCGGTGGCCGATCGCGGCCAGCTCGGGGGAGTCCAGGCCGAGTCCGTCCTTGGCCAGCTCCGCCGACACCGCCTTGAGGGCGGACTCGTGGTCGGGGATGTCGCCCGTCCACTCCCGGACATCGCCGCCGGCCGGGGTGTGCTTCAGCCGCCCGGACTCCTCGCCGATCCGTTCGACGAGGCCCACCGCCAGCCGGCTGCCGTCGCCCATGTCGAGCAGCTGGTACTTCACCGACGAGGAGCCGGAGTTGAGGACGAGGACACGGGTCGGGCTCACAGCTGGGTCGCCTTCTCGCCGGGGGTCTGCGGTACGGGGCCCTGCTGGGCCTGGATCGCCGTGATGGCGACGGTGTTGACGATGTCCTGGACCAGGGCGCCCCGGGACAGGTCGTTGACCGGCTTGCGCAGGCCCTGCAGGACCGGGCCGACGGCGATCGCGCCGGCCGAGCGCTGCACGGCCTTGTAGGTGTTGTTGCCGGTGTTGAGGTCGGGGAAGACCAGCACGCTGGCCTGCCCGGCCACCTCGGAGCCGGGCAGCTTGGTCGCGGCCACCGACGGCTCGACGGCGGCGTCGTACTGGATCGGGCCCTCGATCCGCAGGTCGGGCCGTCGCGCGCGGACCAGCTCGGTGGCCGCCCGCACCTTGTCCACGTCCGCGCCCGAACCGGAGGTACCGGTCGAGTACGACAGCATCGCGATCCGCGGCTCCACCCCGAACCGGGCGGCCGTGACCGCCGACTGGACCGCGATGTCGGCGAGCTGCTCGGCGTCCGGGACCGGGTTGACCGCGCAGTCGCCGTACACGAGCACCTTGTCGGCCAGGCACATGAAGAAGACGGACGACACGATCGAGGCGTCCGGCTTGGTCTTGATGATCTCGAAGGCCGGCCGGATGGTCGCCGCCGTGGAGTGCACCGCCCCCGACACCATGCCGTCGGCCAGGCCCTCCTGCACCATCAGGGTGCCGAAGTAGTTCACGTCGGAGACCACGTCGTAGGCCAGCTCCACGCTGACGCCCTTGTGCGCCCGCAGCGCCGCGTACTGCTCGGCGAAGGCGTCCCGCAGGTCGGAGGTGGCCGGGTCGATCAGCTGCGAGTCGCCGAGGTCGATGCCCAGGTCGGCGGCCTTCTTGCGGATCTGGTCCACCGGCCCGAGCAGGGTCAGGTCGCACACGCCGCGGCGCAGCAGCACCTCGGCGGCGTGCAGCACCCGCGCCTCGGTGCCCTCCGGCAGCACCACCCGGCGCCTGTCGGAGCGGGCCCGCTCGAGCAGCTTGTGCTCGAACATCATCGGGGTGACCCGGTCGCCGGACGGGGCGGACACCAGGCGGCTGAGGTCGGCGGTGTCGACGTGCCGCTCGAACACGCCGAGCGCGGTCTCCGCCTTCCGCGGGGTGGCCGCGTTCAGCTTGCCCTCCAGGGAGAACAGCTGCGCGGCGGTGGGGAAGCTGGTGCCGGGCACCGACAGCACCGGGGTGCCGGGGGCGAGCCGGGCGGCGAGGGTGAGGATGTCGTCGCCGGGAACCTCGTCGAGGGTGAGCAGCACGCCGGCTATCGGCGGGGTGCCGGCGCTGTGCGCGGCGAGGGCGCCGACCACCAGGTCGGCGCGGTCGCCGGGGGTGACCACCAGACAGCCGGGGGTCAGGGCGCCGATGAAGTTCGGCAGCATGGCGCCGCCGAAGACGAAGTCGAGGGCGTCCCGGGCGAGCCCCGAGTCGTCGCCGAGGACCACCTCGGCGCCCAGGGTGTGCGCGATCTGGGAGACGGTCGGCGCGGACAGCGCCGGCTCGTCGGGCAGCACCCAGCACGGCACCGGCAGCCGGTCGGCCAGCCGCTCGGCGATCTCGGCGCGGTCCGCCGGTGCCACCCGGTTGGCGACCATGGCGAGCACGTCGCAGCCCAGTCCGTCGTAGGCGCGGAAGGCGTTGCGGGTCTCCGCGCGCACGGCCTCGGCGGGCTGCTCGCGGCCGCCGACGACCGGGATGACGGACGCCCCGAACTCGTTGGCGAGCCGGGCGTTGAGCGCCAGCTCGTCCGGCAGCTGGGTGCCCGCGTAGTCGGTGCCGAGCACCAGGACCACGTCGTAGTCGCGGGCGACCAGATGGAACCGGTCGACCAGGGCGGAGACCAGCTCGTCGGTGCCCTGCTCGGCCTGGAGGGCGGAGGCCTCCTGGTAGTCCATGCCGTAGACGGTGGCCGGGTCCTGGGCGAGCCGGTAGCGGGCCCGCAGCAGCTCGAACAGACGGTCGGGGCCGTCGTGGACCAGCGGACGGAAGACGCCGACCCGGTCGACCTGCCGGGTCAGGAGCTCCATGACCCCCAGTTCGACGATCTGGCGGCCGTCGCCGCGGTCGATGCCGGTCACGTACACGCTGCGCGTCACGCGTGCTCTCCTGGTTCTCGGAATTCTCGGGGTGCGTGCTCGGGGTTCTTCAGGGTCTGCGGGTCTGTCGGGTTCGGTCGTCTTCGGCGCCGTTGCCGTCATAAAAATCGCCCACCGAGGTGAGCAGAACCCTCTTGACAATACCCCCGACGGGGGATAGGGCGCCCGTCCATGCCCCGTCGGCGCCCACAGGTGGGGCATGGAAGAATCGGCAGTGGCTCACCGGCATCGACACCGAGCAGGAGACACAGCACGATGCGTATCGGAGTTCTCACCGCAGGCGGCGACTGCCCCGGCCTGAACGCCGTGATCCGGTCGGTCGTGCACCGCGCGGTCGACAACTACGGCGACGAGGTCATCGGCTTCGAGGACGGCTACGCCGGCCTGCTGGACGGCCGCTACCGCTCCCTGGACCTGAACGCGGTCAGCGGCATCCTGGCCCGCGGCGGCACCATCCTCGGCTCCTCGCGGCTGGAGCGCGACCGGCTGCGCGAGGCCTGCGAGAACGCCTCCGACATGATCCGCGACTTCGGCATCGACGCGCTGATCCCGATCGGCGGCGAGGGCACCCTCACCGCGGCCCGGATGCTCGGCGACGCCGGGCTGCCGGTGGTCGGCGTGCCGAAGACCATCGACAACGACATCTCCTCCACCGACCGCACCTTCGGCTTCGACACCGCCGTCGGCGTCGCCACAGAGGCCATGGACCGGCTGAAGACGACCGCCGAGTCCCACCAGCGGGTGATGGTCGTCGAGGTCATGGGCCGGCACGCGGGCTGGATCGCCCTGGAGTCCGGCATGGCCGCCGGTGCGCACGGCATCTGCCTGCCCGAGCGCCCCTTCGACCCCGCCGACCTGGTCAAGATGGTGGAGGCGCGGTTCGCCCGCGGCAAGAAGTTCGCCGTGGTCTGCGTCGCCGAGGGCGCCCACCCCGCCGAGGGCACCATGGACTACGGCAAGGGCGAGATCGACCAGTACGGGCACGAGCGCTTCCAGGGCATCGGCACCGCCCTCGCCCACGAGCTGGAGCGTCGCCTCGGCAAGGAGGCCAAGCCGGTCATCCTCGGCCATGTCCAGCGCGGTGGCGTACCGACCGCGTACGACAGGGTGCTCGCCACCCGCTTCGGGTGGCAGGCGGTGGAGGCCGCGCACCGCGGCGAGTTCGGCAGGATGACCGCGCTGCGCGGCACCGACATCGTGATGGTGCCGCTGGCCGAGGCGGTGACCGAGCTGAAGACGGTGCCCACGGACCGGATGGACGAGGCCGAGTCGGTCTTCTAGCCGCGGCGGCGGCCGGGGATCAGGCGGTGGTCCGCTGGACCGCCGTCCAGAAGTTCTCCACGATCCGGTCCAGGAAGTCCCGGCCGGAGTCGCTGGCGCCGGTGGCGCCGCCGCCCCAGCTGAGGGTGGCGGCCATGTGCCCCTGGTAGTCCTCGTGCAGCTCCTGCAGCACGTCCTCGACGATGTCCCGGTCCAGCGGTACCAGCTTGGCGACCGGGCGGACATAGGCCTGCCAGCGGGTGGTGACGGCGCTGCGCAGCAGCTCGGCCAGCTTGTCCTCGCGGCCCGTCACGGCCACGAAGTCCGGCAGGTCGAGGCCGAGGACATGGGCCAGCGCGGCCGACTGCCGCTCGGTGCCGCGCCAGCCGTCCGTCTCCTCCGCCCGCAGGTAGGCGCCCAGTTCCATGCCGACCGTGCGGGCGACGTCCTCCGGGGCCAGTCCGCGGGTGATGCGGTGCTCGCGCAGGGAGCGGGGACGGCCGATCAGCTCGCCGGGCGAGCACCACAGCATGCCCGCGAGGGCGGTGAGTTCCTGGCCGCCGGGGGAGGCGATGCCCCGTTCCCAGGCGACCACGAGGTCCGGGGTGACATGGGGCAGTCCGTACGAGACACGCATGCCGTGGGCGACATGCTCGGGCCCCATGCCGAGGGCGGCGCGCAGGCGGCGGGCGGCGAGGGGGTTGAACGGGGGACGGGGCTGGTTCGATGGAGCTGAGGGTCGGCGCACGGGCCTCAAGGTAGGGGCACGGGAGCCCGGTGACTACGGTCTGTTCGGACAGGAGCACGGATTGTAGGAAACTACGGTTCCGCAGGGTGGCCGGGTGCGGCGTCAGGCCTTCGCGCGGACCCAGCGGTAGACCAGCTCGGGCCGCCCCACCTGCCCGTACAGCGGGCTGCGGGCCGCCCGTCCGGAGTCCACCAGATGCTCCAGATAGCGCCGCGCGGTGATCCGTGAGATGCCCACCGCCTCCCCCACGCCCGCCGCGGTCAGCCCTTCCCGCGTGCCCCGCAGCGCGTCGGTCACCCGCTCCAGGGTCGGCGCGCTCAGCCCCTTCGGCAGCGCCGCCGGGCCCGGCGCCCGCAGGGTGGCCAGCGCCCGGTCGACCTCGTCCTGACCGCTCGCCTCCCCGGCCGTGCCGCGGAACTCGGCGTACCGCACCAGCCGGTCGCGCAGGGTGGCGAAGGTGAACGGCTTCAGCACGTACTGGACGACACCGAGCGAGACCCCCTCGCGCACCACGGTCAGATCGCGCGCCGAGGTCACCGCTATGACGTCGGCGTGATGGCCGGCCGCGCGCAGGGTGCGGGCCAGCTGCAGGCCGTGCACGTCCGGCAGATGCAGATCGAGCAGAAGCAGGTCGACCGGCGTGCGGTCGAGCGCCCGCCGCGCCTCCGCACCCGAGTGCGCCTTGCCCACGGCGACGAAGCCGGGCACCCGGCCGACGTACATCAGGTGGGCGTCCGCGGCGACCGGGTCGTCCTCGACCACCAGCACCCGGATCGGCTGCTGACCCGTCATCGGAGGTCACCTCCCGCCAGGCTTCCCGGCAGGCATCCGGACGGGGATCCGTCCTGGGACCCTCCCGCCGGGCCCTCCCGGCCGGTGGATCCGCCCGCCGCCGGCTCCCCGCCGTCGGCCAGTGGCAGCCGGACCTCGAAGGCCGCCCCGCCTCCGTCGGCCCCGGCCACCGTCAGGGTGCCGCCGTGCCGCCGCACCGCCTGCCGCACCAGGGCCAGGCCCAGCCCGCGCCCGCCGGGCCCGGCCGGCTTGGTGGAGAAACCCCGCTCGAAGACCAGACCGGCATGGGCCGGGTCGACGCCCGCGCCGGTGTCGCTGACCCGCAGCACCAGGTCCGTACCCGCCGTGAACGCGGTGACCGTCACCCGCGCCCGGACGCTGCCCTGCGCCGCGTCGACGGCGTTGTCGGTCAGATTGCCGAGGATGGTGACCAGATCGCGGGCGGGCAGCGAGGGCGGCAGCAGTCCGTCGTCCAGCCGGCTGTCCGGGGACACCACCAGCTCCACGCCCCGCTCGTTGGCCTGCGCCGTCTTGCCCAGCAGCAGCGCCGCCAGCACCGGCTCGGCCACCGCCGCCACCACCTGGTCGGTCAGCGCCTGCGCCAGCTCCAGCTCGGCCGTGGCGAACTCCACGGCCTCCTCCGCGCGCCCCAGCTCGATCAGCGACACGACCGTGTGCAGCCGGTTGGCGGCCTCGTGGGCCTGTGAGCGCAGCGCCTGGCTGAAACCGCGCTCCGAGTTCAACTCACCCATCAGCGACTGCAGTTCCGTCACGTCGCGCAGGGTGACGACGGTGCCGCGGCGCTCCCCGCCGGAGACCGGCGAGGTGTTCACCACCAGCACCCGCCGCGCGGTCAGATGCACCTCGTCCACCCGGGGCTCGGACGCCAGCAGCGCCCCGGTCAGCCCGGCCGGCAGCCCCAGCTCCGCGACCGACCTGCCGATCACATCGTCGTCGGCGGACACTCCCAGCAGCTCCCGGCCGCCGTCGTTGATCAGTGCCACCCTGTACTGCCCGTCCAGCATCAGCAGCCCTTCCCGCACCGCGTGCAGCGCCGCCTGATGGTAGTCGTGCATCCGGCTGAGCTGGTCCGCGTTCATGCCGTGGGTGTGCCGGCGCAGCCGGGCGTTGATCACATAGGTGCCGACCGCGCCGAGCGCCAGCGCCCCGCCCGCGGCCCCGAGCAGCGCCGTGAGCTGGTCCTGCACCCGCTTGCTGATCGCCTCGACCTTGATGCCGGCGCTGACCAGGCCGACGATCCGCCCGCCGTCCTCGACGGGGGCCACCGCCCGGACCGACGGTCCCAGGGTGCCGGTGTACGTCTCGGTGAACGTGCGGCCCTGCTGGGCGGGTGCGATGTGCCCGCGGAAGGGCAGGCCGATCTGCTCGGGGCTCGGGTGGGTCCAGCGGATGCCGTCCGGGTTCATGATCGTCACGAAGTCGACCCCGGTGTCCCGCATGATCGTGAGCGCGTAGGGCTGGAGCCGCGCCGAGGGGTCGTCCGTGCGGATCGCCTCCCGCACCGACGGGGAGTCGGCTATCGACAGGGCGACCGCCCGGGCCTGCCGGCCGGCCGCCCGCTCGGCCTGCTGCTGGTCGCTGACGTAGCTGAACAGCGCGTATCCGGCCACGAGCACGGCGATCAGCACGGCCTGCATGGCGAAGAGCTGACCGGCGAGACTACGGGGTCGCGGTACGCGGAGGTGCATGCCGCAAGTCTCTCCCGTGGCCGATTGTGAACTAAATGAACGGAAGGGTGACCGCGCTCACAGGGCGGGAGATAGTCACGGCATCCCCAACCCCACCCCATCCCCGGGACGTGAGCCGCACGCCGGAGATGTCCGACGACGACGTCAAGGAGGGCCGCCGCCGTGACCAGCGCAGCCGATACGGCACCTGCCGCACCCGGAGCCAAGCGGGACCGTACCCATTACCTCTATATCGCGGTGATCGTCGCGGTCGCCCTCGGTATCGCCGTCGGGCTCGCCGCGCCCGGTTTCGCGGTCGGGCTGAAGCCGATCGGCAGCGGCTTCGTGAGCCTGATCAAGATGATGATCGCGCCGATCATCTTCTGCACCATCGTGCTGGGCATCGGCTCGGTGCGGAAGGCCGCCAAGGTCGGCGCCGTCGGCGGCATCGCCCTGGTCTACTTCCTGATCATGTCGCTGGTGGCGCTCGGCATCGGCCTGGTCGTCGGCAACGTCCTCGACCCCGGCACCGGCCTCGCGGTGACCGACGCGGTCAAGGAGACCGGGCATGCCCAGGTCGACGCGGAGGCGCAGGGCACCACCGAGTTCCTGCTCGGCATCATCCCCACCACGATTCTGTCCGCGTTCACCGGGGGCGAGGTGCTGCAGGCCCTGCTCATCGCCCTGCTGTGCGGTTTCGCCCTGCAGGCCATGGGCCCGGCCGGGCAGCCGATCCTGCGCGGCATCGAACACATCCAGCGGCTGGTCTTCCGCGTCCTGGCCATGATCATGTGGGCGGCCCCGGTCGGCGCCTTCGGAGCGATCGCCGCCGTCACCGGCTCGGCCGGTCTGGACGCCCTCAAGAGCCTGGCCGTGCTGATGCTCGGCTTCTACGTCACCTGTGTGCTGTTCGTCTTCCTGGTGCTCGGTGCGCTGCTGCGGATCGTCTCCGGCGTCAACGTCCTCTCGCTCTTCAGGTACCTGGGCCGGGAGTTCCTGCTGATCCTTTCCACCTCCTCGTCCGAGTCCGCGCTGCCGCGGCTCATCGCGAAGATGGAGCATCTGGGCATCAGCAGGCCGGTGGTCGGCATCACCGTCCCGACCGGCTACTCCTTCAACCTGGACGGCACCATGATCTACATGACCATGGCCTCGCTGTTCATCGCCGACGCCATGGGGACGCCGATGTCGGTCGGCGAGCAGATCCCGCTGCTGCTGTTCCTGCTGGTCGCCTCGAAGGGCGCGGCCGGCGTCACCGGCGCGGGGCTGGCCACGCTGGCCGGTGGTCTGCAGTCGCACAAGCCCGCGCTGGTGGACGGCATCGGTCTGATCGTCGGCATCGACCGCTTCATGAGCGAGGCCCGCGCGCTGACCAACTTCGCCGGCAACGCCGTCGCCACCGTGCTGATCGGCACCTGGACCAAGGAGATCGACAAGGCCCGGGTGAACGAGGTGCTCGCCGGGCGGGCTCCCTTCGACGAGCGGACGCTGCTGGACGACAGCCACGACAGCCACGACAGCCACGACAGCCACGACGGCCACGGCGGCGAAGCCGGCGACGGGGGTTCCGGCGGCGACGCCGATCCGTCCGAGCAGACCGGCCGGGGAGACAGCGACCGGGAGGACAGGGCGCTGGCCAAGGCCTGATCCACGGACGGGGAGCGGGCCGCCGGCCCGGTCCGCTGCCCGCCCGGCGACCGGCCCCGCCTGAACCGGGGCCGGTCATCCCGGGCCCCCGGGCGGCTGAGCCCTCCCCACTCCTGCTCAGCCGCCCGGGGTCCGCGTCCCCCCGCGGCGGTGCCCGCCGTACGGCTGGACGCGGACGGCGCGTCGGCGGCGCACCCGGGCCCGAGCCGCTTCAGAGACCCGGCCCGGCCTCCAGCCGCTTCAGTTCCTCCCCGGTCGGCTCCGGTTCCGCCGCGGCGACCGAGGCGCGGATCGTCTCCGGCCTGCTGGGGACTGACCGCGCGCTCCGCGGCAGGAACGCCGGCCCCAGCGGAAACCGCTGTTGCCCTGACGTCCGCGTCAAGGCGTACGTTCGTAGGCATGCGAATCGGCGAGCTGGCCGAGCGGGCCGGGACCACCACGCGCACGCTCAGGTACTACGAATCGCGGGGACTGCTGCCCGCGCGCCGGGACCCCCACGGTCACCGGACCTACGACGAGGCGGACCTGAGGCTGCTCCGGCAGATCAGGACCCTGCAGGACTTCGGGTTCGAGCTGGAGGAGACCCGGCCGTTCGTGGAGTGTCTGCGGGCCGGGCATCCGGAGGGCGACGCCTGCCCGGCGTCGCTCGCGGTCTACCGGCGCAAGCTGGACGAGCTCGACGCGCTGATCGGCGAGCTGCAGGCGGTGCGGGCGCAGATCGGGGTGCGGCTGGCACTGGCCGGGGATCCGTTGTGCGAGATGGGAGGGGAACGGTCGTGGAAGCGGTGACGGACGCGAGTTTCGAGGTGGAGGTGCTGGACGCGGACCGGCCGGTGCTGGTGGAGTTCACCGCCGACTGGTGCCCGCCGTGCCGGCAGATGGCACCGGTGCTCCGGGCGGTCGCCGCCGAGGAGGAGGGGCGGCTGAAAGTGGTGCAGCTGGATGTGGACCACAACCCGGCGACGACGAACCGGTACAGGGTGCTGTCGATGCCGACGTTCATGGTGTTCAGCGGCGGCGTGCCGGTGAAGGCGATGGTGGGCGCACGGCCCGGGCGCCGGCTGCTGGAGGAACTGTCCGAGGTGCTGTGACCTCACGGAGCCCGGCGGAGCCTCGCGGAGCCCAAAAGAAATCCCCCGGCAATTGCGTCCGGGGGATTTCTTTGCGTATATTCAATGGTTCACGACTTGCAATGCCGAAGTCGCGGAGAAGTTCAGTGGGCACAGTATATCCGGGCGGGAGTGGAATTGTCAAACAGCGACTTTCCAGACGATGAAATGCGTCGGGAGCAGGAATTCATCGACGACCTGTATGCGCGCGTCGACGTCCTGCGCGGGAACGCCGAGTCCTCCGTCACGGACGCGCTCGCCCAGGGGGACAAGCCGATGCAGGCCAGGCTGGAGCGGGACATCCTGGTCGCCGAGCGCTCGGGACTGCTGGCCGCGCTCAACGCGGTGGACGGCTCGCTCTGCTTCGGCCGGATCGACCTCACCTCCGGCGACAGCCATCACATCGGCCGGATCGGCCTGCGCGCCGACGACGCCGACCGCACCCCGGTCCTGATCGACTGGCGGGCCGGCGTCGCCCGCCCCTTCTATCTGGCCACCGGCCACACTCCGATGGGCCTGCGCCGTCGACGGCACATCGCGAGCGAGGGCCGCGCCGTCACCGCCCTGCACGACGAGTTCCTCGACGTCGGTGACGAGACCCGCACCGGCCACGAGGACCCGTCCGGCGACGCCGTGCTGCTCGCCGCGCTCAACGCCGCCCGCACCGGCCGGATGGCCGACATCGTGCAGACCATCCAGGCCGAGCAGGACGAGATCATCCGCGCCCCGCACCAGGGCGTGCTCGTCGTCGAGGGCGGCCCCGGCACCGGCAAGACGGCGGTGGCGCTGCACCGCGCGGCCTATCTCCTCTACGAGCACCGGGAACTGCTGGCCAGGCGAGCGGTCCTGATCGTCGGCCCCAACCCGGCCTTCCTCGGCTACATCGGCGAGGTGCTGCCCTCGCTCGGCGAGACCGGTGTGCTGCTCGCCACGGTCGGCGAGCTCTACCCGGGCGTGCGGGCCACGGCGACGGACCCGCCCGAGGCGGCGGCGGTGAAGGGCCGCGCGGAGATGGCGGACGTCCTTGCCCGGGCCGTGCGGGACCGGCAGGCGCTGCCCGACCCGGTGATCGCGATCGAGCACGAGCGGGAGATCCTGATGCTCGACGACGGTCTGGTGAGCGTCGCCCGCGAGCGCACCCGTGCCGCCAGGCTCCCGCACAACGCGGCCCGCGAGCACTTCGAGGGCCACATCCTCAACGCCCTCACCGAGCTGTACGCCGAGCGCATCGGCACCGACCCGTACGACGGCAGCAACCTCCTCGACGTCAGCGACATCACCCAGATCCGCGACGACCTGGCCGAGAACCCCGAGGTCGGGTCGGCCATCGACCGGCTGTGGCCCCGGCTCACCCCGCGGCGGCTGGTCGCGGACCTCCTCGCCGAGCCCGCGGGGTATCTGTCCGAGCCCGACGCCGCAGCGATCCGCCGTCCCGTGACGCGGGCCTGGACGGTGGCGGACGTACCGCTGCTGGACGAGGCCGCCGAGCTGCTCGGCGAGGACGACCGGACGGCCCGGGCACGCGCGGAGCGCGAGCGGGAGCGGCAGGTCTCGTACGCGCAGGGGGTCCTGGACGTGTCGTACGCCTCCCGCACCTACGAGTTCGAGGACAAGGAGGAGGACGACCCCGAGAGCTCCGAGGTGCTCTCGGCGCACGACATCATCGACGCGGAACGGTTCGCCGAGCGGCAGGAGGAGGCCGACCACCGCAGCGCCGCCGAGCGGGCCGCCGCCGACCGCGGCTGGGCGTTCGGGCACATCATCGTCGACGAGGCGCAGGAGCTGTCGCCGATGGCGTGGCGGCTGCTGATGCGGCGGTCGCCGACACGGTCCATGACGCTGGTGGGCGACCCGGCACAGACCGCGGAGGCGGCGGGGGCCGGCTCCTGGACGGACATCCTCGAACCGTTCGTCGAGGACCGCTGGGAACACACCCGGCTCGGCGTCAACTACCGGACGCCGGTGGAGATCATGGAGCTGGCGGCCGGGGTCGTACGGGCGGAGCACCCGGACTTCGAACCACCGAGCTCGGTGCGGTCGACGGGGGTACGGCCGTGGATCCGCGCGACCGACGACCTGCCCGGCGCGGTGGCGAAAGCGGCCGGGGAGCTCACCCCGGTGGAGGGCCGGCTGGCCGTGATCGCCCCGCGCGAGCTGCACCGCCGCCTGGCCGCCCGCCTGGACGGCGTGACCGCGGGCACCGAGCCCGACCTGACGCACCGAGTCGTCCTGCTGGACCCGCGTCAGGCCAAGGGCCTGGAGTTCGACTCGGTGCTGGTCGTCGAACCGGGCGCATACGGCACCAGCGACCTGTACGTCGCCCTGACCCGCGCGACACAGCGACTGGGCGTGCTGCACACCGGCTCCCTGCCCGAGGGCCTGACCGACACGGAAAAAGCGTCGGTCCGAGCCGATCCG
Source organism: Streptomyces poriticola (assembly GCF_036689765.1). Taxonomy (NCBI): domain Bacteria; kingdom Bacillati; phylum Actinomycetota; class Actinomycetes; order Kitasatosporales; family Streptomycetaceae; genus Streptomyces; species Streptomyces poriticola. Next base: position 4,932 of record NZ_JBAGKH010000047.1, on the reverse strand, counting down.
GCGCGCCGGAGCCGGCCCCAGCCCGCCTCCTAGGGGTGGTACAGGGCGCGGGCACGGGGCAGGTCGGCCGGGCCGACGTCGGGGAGGGGGAGGAAGTGGTCGACCTGCCAGGCCTGGGTGCTGCGGGCCTGGCGGCCGGTCGTGGTCACCCACGGTGGGTAGACGCGGAACCCGCGCTTCCCGCCGGAGCCGTTGCGGGAGACGATGTCCCGTGCGCACAACACCTCGCGCGGGAACACGAACTGCCCGAAGCCGCCCCCGTCGCGGGTGCTGACGACGAAGAGGTCCACCCCGTCGTCCGTGTCGAAGGGCCGGATCGGCCCCTCCTCGGACCGCTGCCACACGGTGACGAACTGGCCCGCCTTCGTCGGGGTGGTTCCGGCCGCACGGAACCGGACCGAGCGGCCGTCGAGCGTGAACGAGCAGGCCGCGTACTCGGCGCTCTCCGGTTCGGGCACCGGCGGTGAGCAGGCGAAACCCGCCGGGTCGTACACCAGTGCCTTCGCCGCCGTCAGGTCGTCGTGAAGCCGTGTCCACGGCTGGTTCGTCACCACCCCGCAATCCTGCCACTGCGCTGCTGCACCGCTTCGAGCGCCGCACCACCGTGCAGTCCTCGAAGCCGCCTCCTACGCCGGGCACAGCCAGAGCGTGGCGAGGGGCGGCAGCGTCAGCCGGAGGCTCGCGCCGCGGCCGTGCCGGCCCTGCGGTTCCGGTTTGACCACGTCCGCGTTGGTCACCCCGCTGCCGCCGTACCCCGGCCGGTCCGTGTTCAGCACCTCGTGCCAGGCGGGCACCTCCTCCGGCACCCCCAGCCGGTACTCGCTCCGTACCACCGGCGAGAAATTGGACACCGACAGCAGCGGGGTGCCCGCCGCGTCGTACCGGAGGAAAGCGAACACGTTGTCGTCCGCCGCGTCCCCGACGATCCACGCGAACCCCTGCGGCGCGGTGTCCCGCTGCCACAGTGCCGGGGTCTCGCGGTACACCGCGTTCAGGTCGCGCACCAGGTCCCGTACGCCCCGGTGGTCCGGTTCCGCCCCGTACGCCGGGTCCAGCAGCCACCAGTCCGGGCCGTGCGCCTCGCTCCACTCCGCGCCCTGCGCGAACTCCTGGCCCATGAACAGCAGCTTCTTGCCCGGGTGGGCCCACATGAAGCCCAGGTAGGCGCGGTGGTCGGCGCGCTGCTGCCACCAGTCGCCCGGCATCTTCGACACCAGGGAGCGCTTGCCGTGCACCACCTCGTCGTGCGAGATCGGCAGCACGTAGTTCTCGCTGTAGGCGTACACCATCGAGAACGTCATCTCGTGGTGGTGGTACTTGCGGTGGACCGGCTCGTGGGCCATGTACTCCAGCGAGTCGTGCATCCAGCCCATGTTCCACTTCAGCCCGAACCCCAGCCCGCCGAAGCCGCTCGGCCCCTGGTGGTGGGTGGCCCGGGTGACACCGTCCCAGGCCGTCGACTCCTCCGCCACGGTGACGACACCCGGCACCCGCCGGTAGAGGGTCGCGTTCATCTCCTGCAGGAACGCCACCGCGTCGAGGTTCTCCCGGCCGCCGTGCGCGTTCGGCGTCCACCGGCCCGGCTCGCGCGAGTAGTCCAGGTAGAGCATCGAGGCGACGGCGTCCACCCGCAGTCCGTCGATGTGGAACTCCTCGCACCAGTAGACCGCGTTGGCCACGAGGAAGTTGCGTACCTCCCGCCGCCCGAAGTCGAACTCCAGCGTGCCCCAGTCGGGGTGGGCGGAGCGCAGCGGATCCTCGTGCTCGTACAGCGGACGGCCGTCGAACCGGGCGAGCGCCCACGCGTCGCGCGGGAAGTGCGCCGGTACCCAGTCCATCAGGACGCCGATACCGGCCTGGTGCAGCCGGTCCACCAGGTACTTGAAGTCGTCGGGCGGGCCGAGCCGGGCCGTGGGCGCGTAGAAGCCGGTGACCTGGTAGCCCCAGGAGCCGCCGAACGGGTGCTCCGCGACCGGCATCAGCTCGACATGGGTGAAGCCCAGGTCCCGGACATAGCCGGGGAGCTGCTCGGCGAGCTCGCGGTAGCTCAGACCGGGCCGCCAGGAGGGCAGGTGGACCTCGAACACCGACAGCGGTGCCTCGTGCACCGGGGTCTCCGCGCGGCGGGCCAGCCATGCCGAGTCACCCCAGGTGTGATGCGATGCGTGCACGACCGACGAGGTGGCCGGCGGTGCCTCCGTACGGCGGGCCAGCGGGTCGGCGCGCAGGGTCCGGGAGCCGTCGGGCCCGGTGATCTCGAACTTGTACAGCTCGCCCTCGCCGATTCCCGGCAGGAACAGCTCCCAGACGCCGGTCGAGCCGAGCGAGCGCATCGGGTGGCCGGTGCCGTCCCAGAAGTTGAAGTCCCCGGCGACCCGCACCCCGCGCGCGTTCGGCGCCCACACCGTGAACCGGGTGCCCGGCACGCCCTGATGGGTCATCGGCTCGGCCCCCAGCGCCCGCCACAGCTGCTCGTGCCGGCCCTCGCCGATCAGATGCAGGTCGAACTCGCCCAGCGTGGGCAGAAAGCGGTAGGCGTCCTCGGTCTCGTGCACCGTCCCGTCGTAGGTCACCAGCAAGCGGTAGTCGGGGACCTCGGCCGGCGGCAGCAGCGCCGAGAAGAAGCCGTCCCCGTCGTCCTGCAGCTCGGCGCGCAGATCCCCGGCTACCACGGTCACCCCCAGCGCGTACGGCCGGAAGGCCCGGAAGGCGAGCCCGCCGGGCACCGGATGGGCGCCGAGCACCGTGTGCGGGTCGTGGTGCGTCCCGGCGAGCAGCCGCTCCCGGTCGCCCGCCGCCGCGGCGGGGGAGATCATCCGGCTCGCGGTGGTCTCCCTGGCGGCCGGCTTCTTCGCGGCCGGCTTCTTCGTGGCTGTCTTCTCGGCAGGCGCTTTCCCGGCAGGCGCCTTCCTGGCAGCCGTCCTCTCCGCAGCCGGTGCCTTCTTCGCCACCGCCTTCTTCGTGGTGCCCTTCTTCGCACCGGTCTTCTTCGCGCCGGTCTTCTGCGCGGCGGCCTTCCTCGCGGCGGTCTCGGGGACCGCCTTCTTCCCGGTGCTCGCCGTCTGCTTCGGCTCTGCCTCGGCCTGCTTCTTCGGATCCGGACCACTGGACGGGGGACGGGGGGTCACGGGGGGTGCCTCCTCGGCGAGGGGGGACTGGTGGGAGGTCGGGGCTCGGAGACGTCAGGAGGAGTGGGACGCGGCCAGCCGCCGTACCGCGGCCAGCGGCACCGGCAGCCAGTCCGGGCGGTGCCGGGCCTCGTACCCGACCTCGTACACCGCCTTGTCCGTCTCACAGGCGCGCAGCAGCACCGCGTCGGTGCGCGGGTCGACGCCCGCGACCTGTGCGTACCCGGCGCAGTACGCGGCCCGGCAGGCGTCGGCCCAGCCGGGCAGCGGGGCGTCGGCCGAGTGCGCGGCGTAGTCGAAGGAGCGGAGCATCCCCGCGATGTCCCGCACCGGGGGCTGCGGCAGCCGGCGTTCGGCCAGCGGGCGGGCGGGCTCGCCCTCGAAGTCGATCAGGGACCACTTCCCGGAGGGGGAGCGCAGACACTGGCCCAGGTGCAGATCCCCGTGGATGCGCTGGGCCGTCCAGGTGTGGCCCTCGGCGGCCAGGTCGCCGAGGGCGGTGAACGCCGAGTGCAGCCCCGGCGCGTACGGCCGCAGGGCCGGTACCGCGCGCACCGCCTCCTCCAGCCGCTCGGTCATCCCGTCGACGAGGTGTTCCAGCGCGCCCCGGCCCAGGGTGACGGTCGGCAGCGCCCGGGCCAGTGCGGTGTGCACCTCGGCGGTGGCCCGGCCCAGCGCCCGGGCCTCGGCGGCGAAGTGCTCGCCCTTGGCGAGCTCACGCAGGGCCAGCTCCCAGCCGTCCGTGGCGCCCTGGACGTACGGCTGGAGCACACCCAGCACCCAGGTCTCGCCGGCCAGGTCGGCCACCATCCAGGCCGCCGGGGCGGGCACCCGCGGGCAGTGCTCGCGGGCCAGCGCCAGCGGCAGCTCCAGGTCGGGGTTGACGCCGGGCACGATCCGGCGCAGCAGCTTCAGGATGAACGTATCGCCGTACACGACCGACGAGTTCGACTGCTCGGCGGTCACCAGGCGCGGCACCAGACCGGTGCGGATCTTCTGGCGCCGGTCCCGCTCGAACCGCAGCCCGCCGACGCGGGCCCGGGATCGCAGCGCCTCCAGGAGCATCTCGGCGGGCCGGGTGTCGTACAGGGCGTCGTAGGCGGTCCGCCCGGCCAGCGGACCCTGGTGCACATGGCCGATCAGCGCGGGCGCGAGCCGGGGCGGCAGCGCCTCGCGCACGCCTATCAGAAGCTGGTAGCAGTCGCCGGGCGTCGGCGCCGCCGCGACGGGCGCAGGGATCAGCGGCTGATGCGCCCGGACCAGGACGTGGTACAGCCCCAGCCGGCCGGTGGCGGGCAGCAGTTCGGTGGCGGCGACCGGGGTGAATCCGGTGACCGGGCGGCCCTTGCCGGCGAACCAGCGCTGTCGCGGCAGCCACTCGCGCAGCAGTGGATCCAGTGAGGCCAGGAGACCGGGCGGGTTCATGACGGTACGGGTGACGGGTTCCGGCATGGCGTCACGCCCTTCCCCTGAAGTCGTCGGGGTGTTACTGATGCGTGCCCCGGGCGGGAGGGGGAAAACCGCCCGCCCGGGGTGTCGGCCCCGGTTCGTCCGGTCGGCCGGACGGCGTCGCGGCTAGACGGCGTCGCGGCGCAGCCGGAACCAGTAGAAGCCGTGGCCCCCGAGGGTCAGCAAGTAGGGGAGTTCCCCGATGGCCGGGAATCGCACCCCGCCGAACAGCTCCACCGGATGGCGTCCCGTGAAGGAGCTGAGGTCCAGCTCCGTGGGCTGCGCGAACCGGGAGAAGTTGTTGACGCAGAGCACCAGGTCGTCCCCGCCGTCCCCGTTGAGCGGGGCCTCGCGG
>NZ_JBAGKH010000046.1:0-31355 GCF_036689765.1 Streptomyces poriticola | reverse complement strand
TCCCACCCGCACAGGCCGCCGCAGGCACAACGCGCACCCCCGACCACCCGCACAGGCCGCCGCGGGCACCCCACACCCAGACCACATTCGCCCAAGGCACCCGAGACCACCGAACCACCAACGAGAGGCTGACCGACGTGCATGCCGACCTCATCGCCCGGGCCCAGGCATGGCTGGCCGAGGACCCCGACGCGGAGACCCGCGACGAACTCGCCGAGCTCATCGACGCCGAGGACCACGCCGAGCTCGCCGCACGCTTCAGCGGCACCCTCCAGTTCGGCACCGCCGGCCTCCGCGGCGAACTCGGCGCCGGCCCCATGCGCATGAACCGCTCGGTCGTCATCCGAGCAGCCGCCGGCCTCGCCGCGTACCTCAAGAAGCAGAACCACGCGAACGGCCTCGTGGTCATCGGCTACGACGCCCGCCACAAGTCGGAGGACTTCGCCCGCGACACCGCCGCCGTCATGACCGGCGCCGGCCTCCGCGCGGCGCTGCTCCCCCGCCCCCTCCCCACCCCCGTCCTCGCCTTCGCCATCCGCCACCTCGGCGCCGTCGCCGGCGTGGAGGTCACCGCCAGCCACAACCCGCCCCGCGACAACGGCTACAAGGTGTACCTCGGCGACGGCTCCCAGATCGTGCCGCCCTCCGACTCCGGCATCGCCGCCGAGATCGACGCCGTGGCGTCCCTGCACGACGTCCCCCGCCCCACCACCGGCTGGGACACCCTCGACGACACCGTCCTCGACGCCTACCTCGCCCGCACGGACGCCGTCCTCGCCCCGGACTCCCCGCGCACCGCCCGGACGGTCTACACACCCCTGCACGGCGTCGGCAAGGACACCCTCCTCGCCGCCTTCGCCCGCGCCGGCTTCCCGGCCCCCACCGTCGTCGCCGACCAGGCCGACCCCGACCCGGACTTCCCCACCGTCGCCTTCCCCAACCCGGAGGAGCCCGGCGCGATGGACCTGGCCTTCGCCGCGGCCCGCGCCACCACCCCCGCCCCCGACCTGGTCATCGCCAACGACCCGGACGCCGACCGCTGCGCCGTGGCCGTCCACGACGGCACCGACTGGCGCATGCTCCGCGGCGACGAGGTCGGCTCGCTCCTCGCCGCCCACCTGGTCGCCCGCGGAGCCCGCGGCACCTTCGCGGAGTCGATCGTCTCCTCCTCCCTCCTCGGCCGCATCGCCGGGAAGGCGAGCCTCCCGCACACCGAGACCCTCACCGGCTTCAAGTGGATCGCCCGCGCCGAGGGCCTCCGCTTCGGCTATGAGGAGGCGCTCGGCTACTGCGTCGACCCCGACGGCGTACGCGACAAGGACGGCATCACCGCCGCACTCCTCATCACCGAACTCGCCTCGGTCCTCAAGGACAGCGACCGCACGCTCCTCGACCTCCTCGACGACCTCGCCGTCGAGCACGGTCTGCACGCCACCGACCAGCTCTCGGTCCGTGTCCAGGATCTCTCCCTGATCGCCGACGCGATGCGCCGTCTGCGCGAGCAGCCCCCCACCCACCTCGCGGGCCTGCCGATCACGAGGGCAGAGGACCTCACCCTGGGCACGGCCGACCTGCCGCCCACCGACGGCCTGCGTTACACGCTCGACGGCGCCCGGGTCATCGTCCGCCCCAGCGGCACGGAGCCGAAGCTGAAGTGCTACCTGGAGGTGGTCGTCCCGGTCGGCACGCACGCCGCCCTCCCGGCGGCCCGCACCCGCGCGGCCGACCTGCTGGCGGCGCTGAAGCGCGACTTCGCCACCGCCGCGGGCATCTGACACCACCCGCCACCGGCGCCGCCGCCCACCAGCGACCCCGTCTGCCGACGCCCCGACTCCTCCCGGTTCACGGGGAGTCGGGTCACCGCCGCCCGCTCCTCGGCCGCCCGCTCCCCCGCGTGATCCCCCTCCCCCCGGGGCGTCCCGTCCGGGGTGCCGCCAGGGGCAGCCGCTCGGCTCCGTCCGCCCCTGCCGCCGACGGGTCAGGGAGCTTCCACCACGCGGTTGAAGAGGCGGCCGGCCAGGTCGACGCCCGTGACCGTGCCGCCGGCATCGCGGGAGAAGCAGCCGCGCTGCCCCTCGAGGCCGCCTTCGGTCACGATGTACTCGTCGCCGTCGCCGGGAAGGAAGCCGATCCCCGCGGCCGGGTAGTCCGGGGGCATCTCCTCGTCCGATGCCTCGCGGATCTCCGGCTTGATCCCGACCGCCAGGGTGAGCCGGGCGCCGTCGGTGGCGATGTCGAGGTTCATGGCGTCGATCTCGTAGCGGCCGACGACCTGTCGGGCCCGTCCCTCGTCGTACGGGACGGGCTCGGCCGCCTTCTCGACGACGCCGAGGCAGTGCTCGAGGGCCCACCGCACGACGGACTGGTTGAACGGGTACCCGTCCGGGCCGAGGTTGGCCAGGGAGACCACCGCGAAGTTGCTCTCGGGGACGATGAGCAGCTCGGCGAACTGGCCGTTGCCCGAGCCGCCGTGGCCGAGCCCGCTGAGGCCGTCCAGGTCGCGCAGGAACCAGCAGACGCCGAAGCCGTCGCCGAGCGTGCTGGCACGCAGCTCGACCGTCCGCTCCCGCATGCGGTGCAGCTCAGCGGCCGGCAGCACGCCCTCGCCGTCGCCGAGCTGGAACCGTGCCCAGCGCAGCATGTCGCTCACCGAGGAGGCGAGGCCACCACCGGGGTTGTCGCCGCGCGCGCCCTCCCTGAACGCCCCCCAGGGCCGGGCGGGGCGCAAGTGGCCGTCGTCGCCGCGGTTGTAGCCGACGGCGAACTTGCGGGCCATCACCTCGGACAGGCCGTACACGGTGTCCGCAAGGCCCACCGGCTCCAGCACCAGCGCGGCCATGGCCTGCTCGAAGGGCAGGCCCGTGACCTTCTCGACGATCCGCCCGGCCAGGTTGTAGCCGGCCTGGCTGTACGAGGCGCGGGTCCCGGGCGGTGCGATCAGCGGCAGCTGCGGTAGCTTCGCCACGAGCCCGGCCAGGGAGCGGTCGCCCTCGCCGTCGTCGATCAGGTTCCAGTCCAGGCCCGCGGTGTGGTTGAGCAGGTTCAGCACGGTGATCTGCGCCGCGGTCCGTTCGTCGGCGAGCCGCAGCTCGGGCACGTAGTGCCGAACCGGGGCGTGGAGGTCCACCTTTCCCTCGGCGACCAGGCGCATCAGTGCGGTCGCCGTGAAGGTCTTGGACACCGACGCGAGGTGGAACAGCGTCTTCTCGTCGACCGGCGTCGGGGCGCCGAGACTCGTCACGCCGTGGGAGGCGTAGATCTCCTCGCCGTCCAGGAGCACCCCCACGGCGGCACCCGGAACGCCGAGCTCGGTGGCCTGGGCCGTGACGAACTCCGCCAGCTTGTCCTGCAGCATTGCTCCCCCTTCGGATACTTGAACTAAGTGCGAGACCGAGCGTAGAGGCGACTTGAACAAAGTGCAAGAGTCTTCGTGAACTAAGTACAAGTAAGGTGGCGGCCATGCCGCGAGACACCCTGACCGCAGACCGGATCGTCCGGGCGGCCATCGAGCTGCTCGACAAGGAGGGCCTGGACGGCCTCAACATGCGGAGCCTGGCGAAACAGCTCGGCTCGGCCGCCACGGCCGTCTACTGGCACATCAAGACCAAGGACGACCTGGTCCGGCTCGCCGGCGACGCGATCTGGCACGAGGTCGAGCTGCCCGATCTCGGCACCACCGACTGGCGCACGGCAGCCGCCGCCCAGGCCGGCGGCATGCACGCGATGCTCACCCGGCACCCCTGGCTGGTCCAGGCGTTCAGCAGCCACCTCCTGTACGGGCCCGGCCAGGCCCGCTACCACGACCTCAGCCTGGCCGTCTACGAGAAGGCGGGCTTCACCGCCGACGCCGCGGATCGGGCAGCCGCCACCGTGTTCACCTTCGTGCTCGGCAACGCGCTCGGCCCCGCCGCACAGGTCTCGCTGAACCGCCGGCTGAGCAGGAACAGCGCGGACGCCGAGCAGCTGGTGGCCGACGCCATGACCCGCGCCGCCGAGACCGCCAGGCACTTCCCGCACCTGCGCGAACGGCTCGACACGGCGGCGGCCGAAGACTACGCCGCAACGCCCGACGGCACCTTCGAGTTCGGCCTCCAGTCGCTCCTCGACAGCTTCGAGGCCCGCATCGCCGCCGAGGGCGCCGGTCGGCGAGGGTGACCCGCACTCCGCACCGGGCGCAGCTCTCCGAGGAGGTCCGTGGCCGCGCGGGGCGACCGGCCGCCCGCACCGGCGCGGAGCACGCGCCGGCGCGGGCGCGGACCCGGGGCCCGGCCGTCCCCGGTCGATGCGGGCCTCCGCCCGCGGGCGTCGACGAGGCCGACGGCCTCGCCGTCACGCGGCCGGCGGACCGACCACCGTCCGGCCGCGGGCGGCGCACCCCTCGGCGGCCCCGTGCCCGAGTCGGCCTTCCGGGCCCGAGCCGGCCCGCGCGGTGCCCCGGCGGACCTGCCCGCTACCGCCTGCCCGCACGCCCCGGGCGCAGCACACCCGCCCGGCCGAACCAGCAACACCGGCCCCCACCCGACCGAACCAGGAACACCGGACGCCCCAGGGGGCACCCACCTCCGCGCCGTCCCGTTCGCAGAGCCGCCCCGGCTCACCCCACCGCCAGCACCACCGCCAGCAGCACCGCCCCGGCCGCTGCCGGCGCGATGATCTCGTAGGCCCAGCGCACGGACACCTCGCCCTGCGCGGTCGCCGCCTTCCCGCGCGCCTCGTGCATCTGCCGCAGCTCGTCCATGATCTTGTCGCTCTGCGCCCGCACCGGCCTGCCGTCCCCCACGGCCGCACCGCCGCCCAGGCCGCCGACCGCGCCGGCCACCAGCCCGTCCGTGCTCCCGGGCCCCCGGCCGCGCCGGCGGCCGTCCTTCCCGGACGCCTCCGCGGCCCGCCGGGCCTCCTGCCGGGCCGCCCGCTTGCGGGCGCGCAGCGAGACCGGGATGGCCCACAGCTGGTACTTGGTGCCGGACTCGGCGAACACCTCATTGGAGTACCCGGCGCGCAGCGACGCGACCTGCCCCCAGGGCAGCACGATCACCCGCAGCGGGTTGCGGATGCGCAGCCGGTCCTCGCCGGCGAAGACGGCCGGCCGCAGGGTGTAGGCGGCGACGGCCGGCACCAGCAGCAGCAGGACGGCCAGCGCAAGCCACGGCGTGCGCCCCGCGCCGTTGACCGCCGCGTCGATGCCGAGCCACAGGGCCAGGGCCAGCATCAGGACCCCGCCGGCGACGGCGGCGGGCGAGCGGTAGATCCGGTCCCGGGTCTCGGTTCCGGAGGGCCGCGGCGAGGGTGACTGGTGGTCCGGGGTCGTCATGCTGCCGATTGTGCCCGACGCGCCCTGGGGCGCTCATTCGCGGGGGATCCCGACAAGATGAGCGGCAGGGCTGTACAGCCGCTACGCGCGTAGATATGCTCGCCTGGTGACCACGCCCACCACTGCATCAGCCGCATCCGGTACCGCCGCCTCCGCCGCGCCCGCTCACGGGCTCACGGACGTCGCCGCGTCGGACAGCACGCTGCGCCGTTTCCTGCACGGGCTGCCCGGTGTCGACGCGGTCGGCCTGGAGGCGCGCGCCGCCTCCCTCGGTACCCGTTCCATCAAGACGACCGCGAAGGCGTTCGCGCTCGACCTCGCCATCTCGATGGTCGACCTGACGACGCTGGAAGGCGCGGACACTCCGGGCAAGGTCCGGGCGCTCGGCGCCAAGGCGGTCCGTCCCGACCCGACCGACCGCACCTCGCCCGCCACCGCCGCGGTCTGCGTCTATCCCGACATGGTGGCCACCGCCAAGGAGGCTGTCGCCGGCTCGGGCGTCAAGGTCGCCTCGGTCGCCACCGCCTTCCCGGCGGGCCGCGCCTCCCTCGAGATCAAGCTGGCCGACGTGCGCGAGGCCGTCGCGGCCGGCGCCGACGAGGTCGACATGGTCATCGACCGCGGCGCCTTCCTCGCGGGGAAGTACCTGAAGGTGTACGAGGAGATCGTCGCCGTTAAGGAGGCCTGCGGCGCGGACGCCCGTCTGAAGGTCATCTTCGAGACGGGCGAGCTGTCGACGTACGACAACATCCGCCGCGCCAGCTGGCTCGGCATGATCGCCGGCGCCGACTTCATCAAGACCTCGACCGGCAAGGTCGCGGTGAACGCGACCCCGGCCAACACCCTGCTGATGCTGGAGGCGGTCCGGGACTTCCGGGCGCAGACCGGCATCCAGGTCGGGGTGAAGCCCGCCGGCGGCATCCGCACCGCCAAGGACGCGACCAAGTTCCTGGTCCTGGTCAACGAGACCGCGGGCGAGGACTGGCTGGACAGCCACTGGTTCCGCTTCGGCGCGTCCTCGCTTCTGAACGATCTGCTGATGCAGCGCCAGAAGCTGGCCACCGGCCGCTACTCCGGCCCCGACTACGTGACGGTGGACTGAAACCGCATGAGCATGGAAAAGCAGTCAAGCGCGTTCGTATACGCACCGGCTCCCGAGTCCCGCTCGGTCGTGGACATCGCCCCCTCCTACGGGCTGTTCATCGACGGCGAGTTCACCGAGGCGGCCGGCGGCAAGGTGTTCAAGACGGTCAGCCCGTCGACCGAGGAGGTGCTCTCCGAGGTCGCCGAGGGCACCGAGGAGGACGTGGACCGGGCGGTCAGGGCCGCCCGCAAGGCGTTCGAGAAGTGGTCGGCGCTGCCCGGCGGCGAGCGGGCGAAGTACCTCTTCCGCATCGCCCGGATCATCCAGGAGCGCAGCCGCGAGCTGGCCGTCCTGGAGACCCTGGACAACGGCAAGCCGATCCGGGAGACACGGGACGCGGACCTGCCTCTGGTCGCCGCGCACTTCTTCTACTACGCGGGCTGGGCCGACAAGCTGGAGCACGCGGGGTTCGGACCGGCCCCGAGGCCGCTGGGTGTGGCGGGCCAGGTCATCCCGTGGAACTTCCCGCTGCTGATGCTGGCCTGGAAGATCGCCCCGGCCCTGGCGACGGGCAACACGGTGGTGCTGAAGCCCGCCGAGACCACCCCGCTCTCGGCGCTGTTCTTCGCGGACATCTGCCGCCAGGCGGGCCTGCCCAAGGGTGTCGTCAACATCGTCACCGGCGACGGCCGCACCGGCGCCGCCCTGGTCGCCCACCCGGACGTCAACAAGGTGGCGTTCACCGGCTCCACGGGGGTCGGCAAGGAGATCGCCCGCACGGTCGCCGGCACCCGCAAGAAGCTCACCCTCGAACTGGGCGGCAAGGGCGCCAACATCGTCTTCGACGACGCCCCGATCGACCAGGCCGTCGAGGGCATCGTCAGCGGCATCTTCTTCAACCAGGGCCAGGTCTGCTGCGCGGGCAGCCGGCTGCTGGTCCAGGAGTCGGTCCAGGACGAGCTGCTGGACTCCCTCAAGCGCCGGCTGTCGACGCTGCGCCTGGGCGACCCGCTGGACAAGAACACCGACATCGGCGCGATCAACTCCGCCGAGCAGCTGGCCCGGATCAGCGCGCTCGCCGACCAGGGCGAGGCGGAGGGCGCCGAGCGCTGGTCCCCGGCCTGTGAGCTGCCGGAGAGCGGCTACTGGTTCGCCCCGACGCTGTTCACCAACGTCACCCAGGCGCACACCATCGCGCGCGACGAGATCTTCGGCCCGGTGCTGTCGGTGCTGACCTTCCGGACCCCCGACGAGGCCGTCGCCAAGGCCAACAACACCCCTTACGGGCTGTCGGCGGGCATCTGGACGGAGAAGGGCTCGCGCATCCTGGCGGTGGCGAACAAGCTGCGCGCGGGCGTCGTCTGGTCCAACACGTTCAACAAGTTCGACCCGACCTCGCCGTTCGGCGGCTACAAGGAGTCGGGCTTCGGCCGCGAGGGCGGCCGGCACGGCCTGGAGGCGTACCTCGATGTCTGATGCGCGACTGAATGTCCTGAAGACCTACAAGCTGTACGTCGGCGGGAAGTTCCCGCGTTCCGAGAGCGGCCGGGTGTACGAGGTGACGGACTCCAAGGGCAACTGGCTGGCCAACGCACCTCTCGCCTCCCGCAAGGACGCCCGGGACGCGGTGGTCGCCGCGCGCAAGGCGTTCGCTGCCTGGTCCGGCGCGACCGCGTACAACCGCGGCCAGATCCTGTACCGCGTCGCCGAGATGCTGGAGGGCCGCCGGGACCAGTACGTCCGGGAGGTGGCCGAGGCCGAGGGCCTGTCGAAGTCCAAGGCCGCCGCGCAGGTGGACGCGGCGATCGACCGCTGGGTCTGGTACGCGGGCTGGACGGACAAGATCGCCCAGGTGACGGGCGGCGGCAACCCGGTCGCGGGCCCGTTCTTCAATCTCTCCTCCCCCGAGCCGACCGGTGTGGTCGCGGTCCTGGCCCCGCAGGAGTCGTCCTTCCTGGGCCTGGTGTCGGTCCTCGCCCCGGTGATCGCCACCGGCAACACGGCGGTCGTCGTGGCGAGCGAGACGTCCCCGCTCCCCGCGCTCTCCCTGGGCGAGGTGCTGGCCACCTCCGACCTCCCCGGCGGCGTGGTCAACGTGCTGTCCGGCCGTACGGCGGAGATCGCGGCCCCGCTCGCGGCGCACCAGGACGTCAACGCGATCGACCTGGCGGGCGCCGGTGAGGAGCTCGCCAAGGAGCTGGAGATCGCCGCGGCCGACAACCTCAAGCGCGTTCTGCGTCCACAGCCTGTGGACGACTGGGCGGCGGCACCGGGTACCGACCGCATGACGGCGTTCCTGGAGACCAAGACGGTCTGGCACCCGACGGGCTCCCTGGGCGCCTCCGGCTCGTCCTACTGAGCGGCGGTCACGAGCAGAGAGCCGCGTCTCCCCTCCGTCCGGGGGAGGCGCGGCTCTCGTGTGCCGTGGGGCGGGTCAGGTGCCCAGCAGGCCGGTCACCTGGCCCAGCACCGGGATGCTGCCCACCGACGGCGCCTGGGCCACCGGACCGGTGACGGCCTGCGAGGTCAGCGGCTTGAAGTCGGCCAGCTGGGTGCCGACGCCGTTGTCGAGGGGGTCGACGCCGGTGCCTGCCAGCGGGTTGGGCTTGAGGCCCGCGACCGGACCGGCGACATGGCCGAGGGTGCCGGTCGTCGCGTCCAGGCCGGCCTGCGGGTCGATCTCGCCCAGTGAGGTGGGGCGGGTGTGTGCCAGGCCGGCGAGGGTCTCACCGCTGTCCGCGGAGGCCGTCGCCGCGCCTGCGCCCAGGGCCACCCCGGCGGTCGCGAGGGCGATCAGGGCGCGCTGGGCGGTGGGGGTGTGGGGAAACGCGTGTCGGGCCATCGCTGCTGTCACCTCTTGCTGCGGAGTACCGCCGGAGTGCCGTGAGGCCCCCACGGGAGTACTGCGGAGTGTAATCAGTTCGACGCGAAGCGTAGTTGACGTGTGATGCGCGCTTCAAAGCCGACCCGCGATGTCGTACGGCGGGCGGATGATGCCTCACACTGGTGTCCCGTGAGCTCCCACCCGCCCATACCTACGCGAGTCGTGCTGCTCTGCGGCCCCTCCGGCTCCGGCAAGTCCCTTCTCGCGGCCCGCTCCGGCCTGCCGGTGCTACGGCTCGACGACTTCTACAAGGAGGGCGACGATCCGTCGCTGCCGCTGGTCGCCGGGAGCTCCGACATCGACTGGGACCACCCCGGCTCCTGGGACGCCGACGCCGCGCTCGCCTCGATCGCCGAGCTGTGCCGCACCGGCCGCACCCGGGTGCCCGTCTACGACCTCGCCCGCAGCGCGCGTACCGGCGAGGAGGCCGTCGACATCGGGCGGACCCCGCTGTTCGTCGCAGAGGGAATCTTCGCCGCCGAGATCGTCACCCGCTGCCGCGAGGCGGGCGTGCTGGCCGACGCGCTGTGCCTGAGCCGCGGACCGCTGACGACCTTCCGACGCCGCTTCCTGCGGGACCTGAAGGAGGGCCGCAAGTCGGTGCCGTTCCTGCTGCGCCGCGGCTGGCGGCTGATGCGGCAGGAGCGGACGATCGTCGCCCGGCAGGCCGCCCTGGGCGCGCACGCCTGCGACCGCGACGAGGCGATGGGCCGGCTGGCGGCTGCCGCCGCGGGCCGGTGCGCGACGGCACGTACGGCGGCCTGACGGGCGCACCCGGAACGGAAGCCTGATGGGTGGAACCGGAACGGAAGATCGGGGCTGGACGGCCCCCCCGGCCCTCCAGCCCCGATCCCCTGGTGCTCCCCCGTGTCCCCCGTGTCCCCCGTCGGTCCCCCGTCCCCCCCGGGTTCCCCGTGGTGCTTCCCCGTGAGTAAGAGCCCGGGGCTCCCCTCCTGATACACCCGGGCCCGTATTTTTTTCCGAACCCTTCGCCCGTCAGGCGACGAGTTCGCCGAAGGCGTCGTCCCGGTCGCGGCCGAAGCTGAGGACCTCGTCCTCGCGCAGCCGGCGCAGCGACCGCCAGATGCTGGACTTCACCGTGCCGACGCTGATGTCGAGGATGTCCGCGATCTCCGGGTCGGTACGGCCCTCGTAGTAGCGCAGCACCAGCATGGTGCGCTGGAGTTCGGGCAGGCGTGCGAGCGCCTGCCACAGGACCGCGCGCAGCTCGGTGCCGCGCATCGCGTCCGTGTCGCCCGCCGTCTCCGGCAGCTCCTCGGTCGGGTACTCGTTCAGCTTGCGCCGGCGCCATGCACTGATGTGCAGGTTGGTCATGGTGCGGCGGAGGTATCCGCCGACGGCCGCCTTGTCACTGATCCGGTCCCACGCCCGGTAGGTCGAGAACAGCGCGCTCTGCAGCAGGTCCTCGGCCTCGTAGCGGTCGCCGGTGAGGTGGTAGGCGGTGGCGTACAGGGAGGCGCGGCGCTCCTGGACGTAGGCGGTGAACTCCTCCTCCGACAGCGAGCGCCGCTCCCCCGGTTCCTCCCCGTACGCGGTTCCCCCGTGCGTGTCCCCCCGGTCCCCCGTGTGCGCGTCAACCACCGTCATGTACGCGGTGTGCTGACGCCCGGCGCCGCGAGCGCACCCCCGCCCGCTCACGGCACCGGACTTCTCGGAACCACGGTGCGTGTGCACGTCGTGCAGACGCGTGACCACTGCGCTGGTGCTGGTGCTGTGCAGCGTGTTCATCTCGCGCCCCCCGTCGTGGACTTCCGTGGTGTCGGTGTCGAAAATCCTGCCCGGGCCACTTCATCGCCGTGTCCGTCGACTGTCACAGGCCTGTCACAGGGGTCCGTCACGGTGGCGGCACAGGTCCTTCACAGGGTCTGGGCAGGGGCGGGCCGCCATCCGCACCCACGGGTCGAACAGCACCCCCTCCATGGGCCAGAATGTGCGCGTGCCTTCCCTGTTGCTGATCGAGGACGACGACGCCATCCGGACGGCCCTGGAGCTCTCTCTGACGCGCCAGGGCCACCGGGTGGCGACCGCTGCCAGCGGTGAGGACGGTCTGAAGCTGCTGCGCGAGCAGCGGCCGGACCTGATCGTGCTGGACGTGATGCTGCCCGGCATCGACGGGTTCGAGGTGTGCCGGCGCATCCGGCGCACCGACCAGCTGCCGATCATCCTGCTGACCGCGCGCAGCGACGACATCGACGTCGTCGTCGGGCTGGAGTCCGGTGCGGACGACTACGTGGTCAAACCCGTCCAGGGCCGGGTGCTGGACGCCCGGATCCGGGCGGTGCTCCGCCGCGGCGAGCGGGAGTCCAGCGACTCGGCGACCTTCGGCAGCCTCGTCATCGACAGGTCCGCGATGACCGTCACCAAGAACGGCGAGGACCTGCAGCTCACGCCGACCGAGCTGCGGCTGCTGCTGGAGCTGAGCCGGCGGCCGGGCCAGGCGCTGTCCCGGCAGCAGCTGCTGCGGCTGGTGTGGGAGCACGACTACCTGGGCGACTCGCGGCTGGTGGACGCCTGTGTGCAGCGGCTGCGCGCCAAGGTCGAGGACGTGCCGTCGTCCCCGACGCTGATCCGTACCGTGCGGGGTGTGGGCTACCGGCTGGATCCGCCTCAGTGACACAGGAACACCCGGGGGGTCCGCGCGGCTGGGCCGCGGCACGCAAGGGAGTCTGGTCGCGGCTGCGCCTCACCAGCCTGCGGCTCAGGCTGGTCGTCGTCTTCGGGCTGGTGGCGCTCACCGCCGCCGTGTCCGCGTCCGGCATCGCCTACTGGCTGAACCGCGAGGCGGTGCTCAGCCGTGCCCAGGACGCGGTGCTGCGCGGCTTCGAGCAGGAGATGCAGAACCGGGCCGCCTCGCTGCCCGAGCATCCCACCCAGGACGAGCTGCAGCACACCGCCGGGCAGATGGCCAACAGCAGCCAGCGCTTCGGCGTGCTGCTGGTCGCCGAGAACGCCGAGGGCCGGACCGTGTACGGCAGCTCCGGCGGGCTCGGCGGGTTCGCGCTGGCCGACGTGCCCGAGTCGCTGCGCACCGCGGTGAACCGGGAGCAGGAGGTCACCGGCGCCAACTCCGCCCCGTACCACCTGTACTGGCAGCGGATCGTGGAGGACGACACTCCGTATCTGGTGGCCGGGACCCAGGTGATCGGCGGTGGGCCCACCGGCTACATGTTCAAGTCGCTCCAGCCGGAGGCCAAGGACCTCAACTCGCTGGCCTGGTCACTGGGGATCGCCACCGGGCTGGCGCTGATCGGCTCCGCGCTGCTGGCGCAGGCCGCCGCCTCGACCGTGCTCAAGCCCGTGCAGCGGCTCGGGACCGCGGCGCGGCGGCTCGGCGAGGGCAGACTGGACACCCGGCTGAGAGTCTCCGGCACCGACGAACTGGCGGATCTGTCCCGGACGTTCAACAGTGCCGCCGAGGCCCTGGAGAAACGGGTCGCGGACATGGCCGGCCGGGAGCAGGCCTCGCGGCGGTTCGTCGCGGACATGAGCCACGAGCTGCGCACCCCGCTGACCGCCATCACCGCCGTGACGGAGGTGCTGGAGGAGGAGCTGGACTCCGAGAGCGGCGGCATCGACCCGATGATCGAACCGGCCGTGCGGCTGGTGGTGAGCGAGACCCGGCGGCTGAACGACCTGGTCGAGAATCTGATGGAGGTCACCCGCTTCGACGCGGGCACCGCCCGGCTCGTCCTGGACGACGTCGATGTCGCCGACCAGATCACCGCCTGCATCGACGCCCGCGCCTGGCTGGACGCCGTCGAGCTGGACGCCGAGCGCGGCATCCACGCCCGCCTCGACCCACGGCGGCTCGACGTCGTCCTGGCCAACCTGATCGGCAACGCGCTCAAGCACGGCGGGTCGCCGGTGCGGGTCGCGGTGCGGGAGGAGGAGGACGCGGTCGTCATCCGGGTACGGGACCACGGGCCCGGGATCCCCGAGGACGTCCTGCCGCACGTCTTCGACCGGTTCTACAAGGCCAGCGCCTCCCGGCCGCGCTCCGAGGGCAGCGGGCTCGGCCTGTCCATCGCCCTGGAGAACGCCCACATCCACGGCGGCGAGATCACCGCCGCGAACTCCTCGGAGGGCGGCGCGGTCTTCACACTGCGGCTGCCCCGCGACGCCGCCACGCCGGCCGAGGCGGACTCCGGGAACACCGAGAACGCCGGGAACGCCGGGAACACCGAGAACACCGAGAACGCCGGTGACACTGCGGACGCCCGGCGCACGGGGGGCGACGAGAGCAACGGCACGGACGCGAAGGGACACTCCTGATGACCGTACGCCGCCTGCCGGCGCTTGGGGTGCTCGCGCTGCTGCTCGCCGGGTGCGGCATCCGGGCCACGGAGGTGCCCACGGACTTCGGCCCGGCGCCCTCCCGGGTGCGGTGCTCGCTCGCCGAGCCGGACACCGAGCGGCGGACCACCCCCGGAATGCCGGTGCAGGTGTTCCTGCTGTGCGGGTCCTCGCTGGTGGCCGTGGACCGCACGGTACGGGTGCCGGACGGCGCGGCGGACTCCGAGCGGCGGGTGCTGGTGGCGCAGGGGCTGCTGGACGAGCTGGCGGCACCGCCGTCGGCCGCGGAGAAGGAGGCCGGCTACACCAGCGACGTCCGCGGTACGTCGGTGGGCGGGCCGCGCCGCGACGACCCCGAGGACACGCTGCGGCTCGGCACCGCGCCGGACGATCTCACCTCGTACGCCCTCGCCCAGATCGTCTGCACCTTCTCCGACTCGGCCGCGGCCGAGGGCGACGGTTCGGTGATCCTGGGCGGGCCCGGTGAGCAGGGGCCGCGCCGTTACACGTGTACGGACGAGGTGCGGGCCCGGCCGGGCAGCAACGAACCGCCGTCGAGCGAGGTCGCGGCGGGCTGACCGGCGCCGGGGCCGGCTTCCGCGGGGTGCGGGGCTCCTCCGCGGGCCCGGTGTGGCGCACGCCTCAGCCGGGTATCGGGGGACGGGCCGGAACCGACCGTGCCGGGCTCCGCGTCTAGGGGGGCGTGCAGCGTCAAGGCTCCATCGGCGGCGGCAGCGCCGCGATCCGCTTCCGGGTGACAGGGGGCGTCCTCCTGGTCGCTCATCTCGCCGGCGTCGCCTGGCTGACGCTGCGACCCCTGGACGTGCCCTGGGTGATGCCCGCCAATCTGCGGCCGCTCGACGGCATCCGGGCCGATCTGGCACTGGGCTGGCCGGAGGCGGGCCGCCGCCTGGGCGCGGCGCTGGCGCTGCTGGCACCGCTGGGCGTGCTGCTGCCGGTCGTGAACGGCCGGCTCGCCGTCTCCCCGCTGGCGTCCCTGCTGCGCACCACCGCCGCAGGGGCGCTGCTGTCGCTGGGCATCGAACTGCTGCAGACCGGGGTGCCCGGGCGGGTCGTGAACGTCGACTCGCTGCTGCTGAACACCGCGGGCGTGGCACTGGCCCATCTGGCCGTGGTGCCGGTGCTGCGCTCCCGGCTGCGCCGGCGAGCGGCCGGGGGGCGGCGCGGGAAGCGGCCGGGGGCGCGGGGCGACGTCCCCCGGGAGGAGGCCTCTCAGGGTCGGACCCCGACGATTCCCAGGGTCGGGATCGCACCGTAGAGCGACGCTTGCCCGCTTTCGTCTCCGTACCGTGGACAGCAGATGAGGCGACCGGCCAAGACGCCGGGAAGCCTTCGACCGACGCTCACGAAGGAGCCGCCATGTCCCGCCTTGCCCGCCCGACCCACGGCCGCATGATCGGCGGAGTGTGTGCCGCGCTGGCGCGGCGCTTCGGCACCTCCGCGACGACGATGCGGGTGATCTTCGTACTGTCGTGTCTGCTGCCGGGCCCGCAGTTCCTGCTGTACCTGGCGCTGTGGATCCTGCTGCCCTCGGAGGAGAAGGCGGCCAGGACGGCCTGGTAGCGCCGCGGCCCCTCTCCTTCCGGTACGCCGACGGGGCGCGCCCGGCAGTGCCGGGTGCGCCCCGTCGGCGCTTGGGGGCCGGGCCGGCTCAGCCGAGCGGGATGCCGTTCACCGGCAGGCCGCTGGTCGGCAGCCCCTGCAGCGGCAGCCCGCCGAGGAGCCCCGCGACCGGCTCGGTGGGGCCGTTGGAGAGCTGCTCGGCGACCAGCTGCTCGGCGACCGGCTGCGCGGCGGCCAGGCCCTTGCCGGCGATGTTCTGCCCCTCCTCCAGCACACGGCCGGCGCCCGGTACGGCCTGGGAGACGTTCTCGGCGGGGAGCGTCTGGGCGACGCCGCCCAGGGTCTGGGCGGCGTCCGGGACGGCCGGGGCCGCGTTGGCCGCACCCGCACCGGCGGCAGCGAAGGCGGCGCCGAGGGCGGCGACACCGAGGGACTTGGCAGCAGACTGCTTCATGAAATGCGTCCTCGAAATGGAAAGTCGGGGATGTGAGCGGTCCTCGACCGTAAACATCCGCGGACGCCCGCCGCAAACATCGAAATGCGGACGGATCGTGAAAGCCTCTCCGCATTTACGTGTACGGGATACACCGAAGTCAGCCTGCTTCGTCCACAGATCCCCTGGTGGAAGCCGTCTGCTGGAACAGCCATTCGGATTTCAGCTCGGCATAACCGGGCTTGATCACGTCATTGATCATGGCCAGTCGTTCATCGAAAGGAATGAATGCTGATTTCATCGCATTGACGGAGAACCACTGCATGTCGTCGAGCGTGTAGCCGAATGCGTCGACCAGGTGCTCGAACTCCTGGCTCATGCTGGTGTGGGACATCAGCCGGTTGTCCGTGTTCACCGTGGCCCGGAAGTGCAGCCGCCGCAGCAGCCCGATCGGGTGCTCGGCGTACGAGTCCGCCGCCCCGGTCTGCAGATTGGAGCTCGGGCACAGCTCCAGCGGGATCCGCTTGTCCCGGACGTAGGAGGCGAGCCGGCCGAGGTGGACGCTGCCGTCGTCCTTGACCTCGATGTCGTCGATGATGCGCACCCCGTGCCCGAGCCGGTCCGCGCCGCACCACTGCAGCGCCTGCCAGATGGACGGCAGCCCGAAGGCCTCGCCGGCATGGATGGTGAAGTGGTTGTTCTCCCGCTTCAGGTACTCGAAGGCGTCGAGATGCCGGGTGGGCGGGTAGCCCGCCTCCGCCCCGGCGATGTCGAAGCCGACGACGCCCAGGTCTCGGTAGCGGTTGGCGAGTTCGGCGATCTCCAGGGCACGGGCCGCGTGCCGCATCGCGGTGAGCAGCGCGCCGACCCGGATACGGTGGCCGTTCGCCCTGGCCCGCCGCTCGCCCTCCCGGAAGCCCTCGTTGACGGCCTCGACGACCTCCTCGAGGGTCAGCCCGCCCTCCAGATGCTGCTCGGGGGCGTACCGCACCTCGGCGTAGACGACCCCGTCCTCGGCGAGGTCCTCGGCGCACTCGGCGGCGACCCGCACGAGCGCCTCGCGGGTCTGCAGCACGCCGACGGTGTGCGAGAACGTCTCCAGATACCGCTCCAGCGAACCGGAGTCCGCCGCCTCGCGGAACCAGGCGGCGAGTTTGCCGGGGTCGGTCTCGGGCAGCCCGGAGTAGCCCTGCTCCCGGGCGAGTTCGACGACGGTGCCGGGACGCAGCCCGCCGTCGAGGTGATCGTGCAGCAGAACCTTGGGCGCCCTGCGGATCTGGTCCGGCGCGGGGCTCTTCGCGGTGCTCTGGCTCGTCATTTCCGCACTGTAACTCCTACGCGCGTAGAAGGCTCGGTGGTCGGCGAAGTCGCGGAAACAGCAGAGCGCCCCGCCGCACGTCCGGGTATACGTATCCGTCGATATGTAACGGTGACTGCGCGGACGGGTGGCGTACACCGGCGCTTCTGACACTGTTGCGCCATGGCACAGGAAGCGACGCCGGCCCCGCGGGCCCGGCTGGGGCGGGGGCTCGGCGCGGAGCCGGGATCGGTGAGCGGGGTGGTCCTGCTGCTTCCCGCCGGTGAGCAGGTCTCCAGCCGCAGACCCGCGCCCCTGCTGGCGGCCGCGTCCGTCCGTACGCTGGGGCGGCGGCTGGTGCGGGCGGGGCGGGACGAGGGCCTGGCCGCGCACGTGGTGCACTACCGCTACCGCGGCTGGAACGGCAGCGCAGCCCATCTCGCCCGGGACGCCGCGTGGGCGGCCGACGAGGCGGTGCGGCGCTACGGGGACGTCCCGGTCTGTCTGCTGGGCGTCGACATGGGCGGCCGGGCCGCGCTCCACGCCGGCGGGCACCAGGCCGTCAACTCGGTGGTGGCGGTGGCCCCCTGGCTGCCGGAGGACGACATGGCCGCGGCCCCCGAACCGGTGAAACAGCTGTGCGGCCGCCGGGTGCTGATCGTGCACGGCACCAACGACGAACGCAGCGACCCGGAGCTGTCCTTCCGGCTGGCGGCGCGGGCGAAGAAGGCCAACCGGGACGTGTGCCGGTTCGAGGTGCACTCCGACGGGCACGGACTGCACCACTACCGCGACGAGGTGGCGGCGCTGACCGAGGACTTCGTGCTCGGGGCGCTGTTCGGGCGGGCGTTCTCCCGCCCGGTCGCGGACGCGCTGGCGGCCCCGCCCCCGCTGGGTCTGCGGATGCCGCTGGCGGCGGGGTTCGGCAGGTCGCTGCGGCGGTGACGGCCGCTCCCGGCCGGCGGACGTTCTTCGTACCGGGGCGCGCCGGGGGGCGTACGCACGCGTGAGGTGTGTGCGCAGGTGATCGCGACTGCTTCCGGGCGTCCTCCCGCGCTCTTGTGACGACGACGGCGGTGCGGGGAGCATCGTGCCGTGCTGCGAAGGCGGCAGCGCAGCTGCGCAGGGGGCGGGGTCGGCGGATGCCTGGTTGGTTCTCCCATGTGCCGTTCTGGGCACAGGGTGTCCTCCTGGTCGGGGGCTTCCTCCTGTTCGGTCTGGCCGGCCTGCTCCTCCGGGCCCGGGTCCGGCGCTGGTTCGGCGAGGACGCCGAGCACAACGAACGCGTCAGGTTCCTGGTCGAGGTCGTGGGGGCCTTCTACGCCCTGCTGGTCGGACTGGTGGCCGTGGGGGCGTACGAACACCACGTGGAGGTCAAGCGGCTCGTCAACAAGGAGGCCTCGCAGCTCACCACCGTCTACCGGGCGGGTCAGGCGTTCCCCAACAGCCGCAGATGCCGGCTCCAGTCGCAGATCCGCAACTACGCCGAGAACGTCATCCACGAGGTCTGGCCGAAGCAGCGGCGGGGCGAGATCGCCGATGACCAGGGGCGGCTGGACGCCGTGTTCGAGTCGCTGATGTTCTACGAGCCGCAGAACGAGCAGGAGTCCAACGCCCAGTCCGTCACCCTCGAAGCGTTCAACGAGTACAACGACCTGCGCCGCGAGCGGCAGGGTGAGGTGGGGATCGGGCTGCTGCCCGTGCTGTACCTCGTCCTCTTCGGCGGCGCGTTCGTGACCATCGCGGCCACCTGGGCGCTGGTCGGCGTCAGACTGATCGACCACGTGGCGCTGACGGGGCTGCTGTCGCTGTTCATCGGCCTGTTCATCACTCTGATCATCGGACTGGACCACCCACTCCAGGACAGCAACGCGATCGGTCTGACGCACTGGAGGGTCGCGCTGACCCAGGGCATGGGCGTTCCCCCCGACGGAGAGCAGCAGATCACCACGTACTTCGGGGTGTCGAGCGCGGACCGGGTGCCGGGCTGTCTGCTGGACGTGGCCGACTACGTGTCGTTCGCGGGCTCGGAGCAGCTCCCGCGGTGAGCGGGCGGCCCGGGCGGCGCAGCCGTCTCCGTGCGACGGGCGCGCTGCTCGCCGTGCTCGCCGTGCTCGCGCTCGCCCCCGCCGCCTGTTCCGGGAGCGAGGGGCCCACCACGATCACCGTGGCGTCCGTCGACTTCACCCGGGACATGGAGAGGCTCGTCGACGACTTCGAGCGCACCCACCCGGGCATCCGGGTGGAGTTCGACTTCCTCCCCGAGCGGGTGCTGCGCAGCCGCCTGTCCAAGGACATCGCCAACGAGCACGGCCGCTACGACGTCGTGTCCATCGGCCCGTGGGAGGCACCGATCTGGGCCTCGCGGGGATGGCTCGTCCGGCTCGACGCCCCGGCGCGCCGCGGCGGCTACGACGTGGCGGACCTCGTTCCCGTGGTGCGCACGGCGCTGTCGTACCGCAACGGGCTGTACGCGGTGCCGTACTACGGGGAATCGTCCTTTCTGATGTACCGCAAGGACCTGCTGGCCGAGGCCGGGCTGACCATGCCGGAGCGCCCGACCTGGCCGCAGGTCGCCGAGCTGGCGGCCGAGCTGCACGACCCCGAGCGCGGGATCGCGGGGATCTGCCTGCGCGGAGGGCCCGTCTGGCTGGACCTGGCGCCGCTGAACACCGTGATCCTCACCTTCGGGGGCCGCTGGTTCGACGAGGGGTGGAATCCCCGGCTGACCTCCCCGGAGACCCGGCGGGCGGTCCGGTTCTACGTGGACCTGGTCCGCAGTTACGGCGAGCCCCGCGCGTCCGAGGCCGGACCCGCCCGCTGCCAGGAGACGATGCGGCAGGGCAAGGCGGCGATGCTGTACGACGCCACCTCCTTCGCGGGCCGTCTCGAGGATGCCAGGAGCAGCAAGGTCGCCGGCCGGCTCGGCTACGCACCGGCGCCGGTGCTGCACACGGAGAGTTCGGGATGGCTGTGGACCTGGGCCCTCGCGGTCCCCGTCACGTCCAGGAGCCCGGAGGCCGCGTGGGAGTTCGTCTCCTGGGCCACGTCGAAGCGGTACGTGAGACTCTACGGCGAACGGCTCGGCTGGGTCGGGGTACCGCCCGGCAGCCGGCTGTCCACGTACCGGATCCCGCACTACCGGCGGGCCGCCGGAGCGTTCCTCCGGCCGACGCTGGACGCCCTCGACGCCGTGGACCTCACCCGGCCGGGACTGCACGAACAGCCGTGGACGGGGACGCCGTACGTCGGCATCCCGGAGTACGCGGGCCTCGGCGGCCGGGTGGCGAAGGAGATCTCGGCGGCGATCGCCGGGCGGCAGTCCGTCGACGAGGCGCTGGAGAGGGCCCAGCTCTTCGCGACCGACGTGGTCGAGGGCGGCGGATACCGGGAGCGGGCCGAGCGCGACCGGCAGCGGGCCGGGGGGCCTGCGGGGCCCGGCGGCTGATGGGTCGTCATACGGCTCACGCCGGGAGCAGGGGCTCACGTGGGGAGCAGGGGCTCACGTGGGGAGCAGGGCGCCGCGCCTGGACAGCAGGAACTTCTTGAACGCCGCGACCGGTGGTGTGTCCGGGTGGCCCGCCAGCCAGGCCACGCCGATCTCGCGGACCGCGCGCGGTGCGGTGACGGTCAGTTCGGTCACCCCCGGTCGGGGCACGGTGGGCGGTGGCAGCAGGGCGACGCCCAGGCCCGCGGCGACCAGGCCGCGCAGCGTCTCCGCCTCCTCCCCCTCGAAGGCGACCCGGGGACGGAAACCGGCCTCGTTGCACAGGTCGTCGGTGATACGGCGCAGCCCGTAGCCGGGCTCCAGGGTCACGAAGGTCTCGTCGGCCGCCTCGGCGAGGCGGATGCGCCGGCGGCCGGCCAGCCGGTGGTCGGCGGGGACGACCAGGCGCAGCTTCTGCTCGTCCAGGCGGCGGGCGACCAGGTCGGGGGCGTCGGGGACCGGCGAGGTGAGGCACAGGTCCAGGTCGCCGGCGCGGAGCCGTTCCAGCATGGCCTCGCCGTAGTTCTGGACGAGGCTGAAGCGGACGCGGGGGTGGTCGGCGCGGAAGGCGTGCAGCAGGCCGGGGACGGTCTCGGCGCCCATGGTGTGCAGGAAGCCGAAGGCGACCTTGCCGGTGGCGGCGTCGGCGTCGGCGCGGACCTCGTCGGCGGCGCGTTCGATCTCGCCGAGGGCGCGGTCCACGGAGGTGAGGAAGGTACGGCCGGCCGGGGTGAGGGAGAGGGTGCGGCCGTGCCGGGCGAACAGCTCGACGCCGAGGTCCTCCTCCAGCCGGGACATGGAGCGGGAGAGGGTCGACTGGGGGACGCCCATCTCCGCCGCGGCGCGGGTGACATGCTCGGTGCGGGCGACGCCGGCGAAGTGAACGAGGCGTGGCGCGAGCAGCGCGACGATGTCTTCTGTGTCACCGGTGTGTGACAGCCGGGACTGTGGCCTGTGCTGATGCGGCATGGGAACGATTATGGCCGATTCATGCATTGGACGGATGAGTTCGTTCCTCCGTAGCGTCGAAGCATGACTCCCGCCGATACCGGGGCGTCCACCGTCGTGGGCGCCGCCTCCGGTTCTTCCCGTCCCTCCGCTTCCCCCGTCCCCTCCGCTCCCCCGGTCGGCGGCTCCTGCGACACCCGGATGACCCCGGGCGGCCCCGGCTACCGCCGGATGAGTCTCGCCCTCTTCCTCGCGGGTGTCGCGACGTTCGCCCTGCTGTACTCCACCCAGGCCCTGCTGCCGCTGATCTCCGGCGACATGGGCGTCACCGCGGGCGACGCGAGCTGGACGGTGGCCGCCGCGACCGGCGGTCTGGCGCTGTTCGTCCTGCCGATGAGCGCGCTGTCGGAGCGCTTCGGACGGCGTACGGTCATGACGGTCTCGCTGGCGGTGGCGGTGACCGTCGGTCTGCTGGTCCCGTTCGCCCCGTCGCTGCCGGTGCTGGTGGCGCTGCGGGCGGTGCAGGGCGCGGCGCTGGCCGGGCTGCCGGCGTCGGCGACGGCGTACCTCGCCGAGGAGGTCACCCCTCGGGCGCTGGTGACGGCCATCGGGCTGTTCGTGGCGGGCAACAGCGTCGGCGGGATGAGCGGCCGGGTGATCACCGGCTGGGTCGCGCAGGAGTGGGGCTGGCGGATCGCCGTCGGGGTGATCGGCCTGGTCGCGGTGGGGTGCGCGGTGGCGTTCCGGCTGCTGCTGCCGAGGCCGCGGCACTTCACGCGGGGTTCGCTGCGTCCGCGGGTGCTGGCCCGCACGGTCCGCGGTCATCTCGCCGACCCGCTGCTGCGCCGGCTGTACGCGATCGGCGCGCTGTTCATGACGGTGTTCGGCGGTGTGTACACGGTGATCGGCTACCGGCTGACCGAGGCGCCGTTCTCCCTGCCGCAGGGCATCGTCGGCTCGATCTTCCTGGTGTACCTCGTGGGTACGGTGTCGGCGTCGGCGGCGGGCCGGCTGGTGGGCCGCCTCGGCCGGCGCGGGGCGCTGTATCTGGCGGGGGGTACGACGGCGGCGGGGCTGCTGCTGTCGCTGGCGCCGTCGCTGCCGCTGGTGCTGCTGGGGCTGGTGCTGATCACGGCGGGGTTCTTCGCGGGGCACGCGGTGGCGTCGTCGGCGGTGAGCAAGGCGGCGGCGCACGGGCGTGCGCAGGCCTCGGCGCTGTACCAGTCGGCGTACTACGTCGGCTCCAGTGCGGGCAGCACGGTGGGCGCGACGGCCTTCCACGCCGGTGGCTGGGCCGGGACGGTCGGCGTCGGGGTGCTGGCGGTGCTGGGCGTGGTGACGATCACGGTGCTCGGGTCGCGGGCGGCCCGCCGGCAGGTCGTCGCGGTGGCCTGACGGCGCTCGCCACCCTGCTCCGACCTGCGGTTCTGTCGGCTGCACAAGCCATTGTCAGTGGGCTGCGGTAGCTTCCGAAGTGCGAGGCGCACCGAGGCGCGCGACGGGACGGCCACAGGGGTGGGTGGACGATGACCAACGGCACGGCGACGACGGAGCTGGACTCCGCGCTGGAGAAGCACCGCACGGAGCTGACGGGGTACTGCTACCGGATGCTGGGCTCCTCCTTCGAGGCCGAGGACGCGGTGCAGGACACCTTCGTCCGCGCCTGGCGGAGCTACGAGAAGTTCGAGGGCCGCTCCAGCCTGCGCTCCTGGCTCTACCGCATCGCGACCAACGTCTGCCTGGACATGCTGACCGCGGGCAACAAGCGGGCGCGCCCCATGGATCTGTCGGAGGCGACCCCGCTCGCACAGGCCGCCCTGGCGCCGCGCCCGGACAACACCTGGCTGGAGCCGGTGCCGGACGCCCGGGTGCTGCCGACGACGGACGACCCGGCGGAGGCCGCGGTGGCCAAGGAGTCGGTGCGGCTGGCGTTCATGGCGGCCCTGCAGCAACTGCCGCCCAAGCAGCGGGCGGTGCTGATCCTGCGCGAGGTGCTGGCGTGGCGGGCGAGCGAGGTCGCCGAGCTGCTGGGCACCTCGGTCGCGTCGGTCAACAGCGCGCTGCAGCGGGCCCGGGCCACACTGGCGGACCGGGCCGGCGACCGGGCGGCCGGGGCGGTGTCGGACCCGCTGGACGAGGAGCAGCAGAAGCTCCTGGACCGCTATGTGGCGGCCTTCGAGGGGTACGACATGACCGCGCTGACGGCGCTGCTGCACGAGGACGCGGTGATGACGATGCCGCCGTTCGACCTGTGGCTGGCCGGCCCGGCGGACATCACCGGCTTCATGACCACGCTGGGCGCCTCGTGCGCGAACTCCCGGCTGTTGCCGGTGCGGGCCAACGGTCTGCCGGCGTTCGCGCACTACAAGCCGGACCCGGACGCGGGCGGGTTCACTCCGTGGGCGATCCAGGTGCTGGAGGTCTCAGAGGGCCGGATCACCGGTTTCCACTGCTTCCTCGACACCAAGCGGTGGTTCCCGCTGTTCGGGCTGCCGCTCCAGCTCGAAGCGCAGGCCGACCAGGTCGAGGAGGGCGTGTAGCGCGGGGTCGGGGTCGCGCAGCCGTATCCGGCCGCTGGCCCGCCGGGCGGCGAGCTCCAGCCGCGCCAGCAGATCGACGACGGCCAGACCGGGCGGCCCCAGCCCGCCGACATCGCAGACGACGGCTTCGGCCCCGGTGGTCTCCAGCAGCGCGCGCACCTCGTCGCCGAGCCGGGGCAGCTCCTCCTGGGAGACGGGCCCCGGCAGCACGAGTACGGCGGGTGTCACGGCATCCACATCGGGTAGACCGGGCGCCGCCGCGCAACTCATCGGTGCGTGCTGCTCCCGCCGTGTCCGGCGGGAGCAGCACGCCGAGAGAAACGCCTGGTCAGGCGATGCGCTCCAGGACGACCGGCGAGGCGGTGAAGTCCGTACCGGCCGGGGCGATGCCATAGGAGCCCGCCACGGCCGCCAGGGCGTACTCGAACCGCTCGGGGGTGTCGGTGTGCAGGGTCAGCAGGGGCTGGCCCTCGGTCACCGTGTCACCGGGCTTGGCGTGGAGTTCGACGCCCGCGGCGGCCTGCACCGGGTCCTCCTTGCGGGCCCGGCCCGCGCCCAGCCGCCAGGCGGCGACGCCGATGTCGTAGGCGTCCAGCCGGGTCAGCACGCCGGAGGCGTCCGCCTTCACCACGTGCTGCTCACGCGAGGTGGGCAGCTCGGCGTCCGGGTCGCCGCCCTGAGCGGCGATCATGCGGCGCCAGACGTCCATGGCGGAGCCGTCGGCGAGGGCCTTGGCCGGGTCGGCGTCCCTGATGCCCGCCGCGTCGAGCATCTCGCGGGCCAGGGCGACGGTGAGTTCCACGACGTCGGCCGGACCGCCGCCCGCCAGGACCTCCACCGACTCGCGGACCTCCAGGGCGTTGCCCGCGGTCAGTCCGAGCGGGGTGGACATGTCGGTGAGCAGCGCGACGGTCCGCACGCCGTGGTCGGTGCCGAGGCCGACCATGGTCGACGCCAGCTCGCGGGCGTCGTCGAGGGTCTTCATGAAGGCGCCGCTGCCGACCTTCACGTCCAGCACCAGCGAGCCGGTGCCCTCGGCGATCTTCTTGGACATGATGGAGGAGGCGATCAGCGGGATCGCCTCGACGGTGCCGGTGACGTCGCGCAGGGCGTAGAGCTTCTTGTCGGCGGGGGCCAAGCCGTCACCGGCGGCGCAGATCACCGCGCCGACGCCGTCGAGCACGTCCAGCATCTCCTCGTTGGAGAGCAGGGCCCGCCAGCCCGGGATCGACTCCAGCTTGTCCAGGGTGCCGCCGGTGTGGCCGAGGCCCCGGCCGGAGAGCTGCGGGACGGCCGCTCCGCAGGCCGCGACGAGCGGCGCGAGCGGCAGGGTGATCTTGTCGCCTACGCCGCCGGTGGAGTGCTTGTCGGCGGTGGGGCGGGACAGCGAGGAGAAGTCCATCCGCTCGCCGGAGGCGATCATGGCGGCGGTCCAGCGGGCAATCTCGGCCCGGTTCATGCCGTTGAGCAGGATCGCCATGGCGAGCGACGCCATCTGCTCGTCGGCGACCTCGCCGCGGGTGTACGCGTCGATGATCCAGTCGATCTGCTCGTCGCCGAGCTCGCCGCGGTCCCGCTTGGTGCGGATGACGGAGATGGCGTCCATGGCCATGGCCGGGCGTTCCTTCCGGGAGGTGCTTGGTGACTCGGGCGGTTACTCGGTTGCTCGGTAGGCCCGGGAGTCACTTGGTGAGGTGGTCGGGGCCGAAGGCCTGCGGGAGCATCTCGGACAGCGGCAGGATCCCCGCCGGGGTGTCCAGCAGCAGCTGCGGCCCGCCGAACTCGGACAGCAGCTGGCGGCACCGGCCGCACGGGACCAGCACCTCGCCGCTGCCGTCGACGCAGACGAAGTGGGTCAGCCGGCCGCCGCCGGTCAGCTGCAGCTGGGAGACGAGGCCGCACTCGGCGCACAGGCTGATGCCGTAGCTGGCGTTCTCCACGTTGCAGCCGGTGACCGTGCGGCCGTCGTCGACCAGGGCTGCCGCGCCGACGGCGTAGCCGGAGTAGGGGGCGTACGCCCGGGACATGGCGTCCCGGGCCGCCGCGCGCAGAGCCCCCCAGTCGGCGTCGGTCACTTGCCCTCGCCCTTCTTGTACGCCATGCCGTTCGCCCGGGGCATCCGCAGCCGCTGCGCGGACAGGGCGAGGACGACGAGGGTGATGACGTACGGGGTGGCGGAGACGACCTGGTTGGGCACCTCGTTGGTGGTGGCGTACCAGGCGTAGACCAGGCCGCCGATGGCCAGGGTGATCCCGGCCTTGACGTAGGCCTTGCGGATGACCAGCCAGATGGCGCCGGCCAGCAGCAGCAGCGCGCCGAGCAGCAGCAGGGCGTGCACGTTGGCGGAGCCGCCGCGCAGGTTGAGGCTGTCGGTGTAGCCGAACAGTCCGGCGCCGAGGGCGAGGCCGCCCGGCATCCAGTTACCGAAGATCATCGCGGCGAGGCCGATGAAGCCGCGACCGCTGACCTGGCCCTCCAGATAGAAGGGGTTGGCCACGATGGAGAGGAAGGCGCCGCCGAGGCCGGCCAGACCACCGGAGATGATCACGGCGATGTACTTGTACTTGTAGACGTTGACGCCGAGCGACTCGGCCGCGATCGGGTTCTCGCCGCAGGAGCGCAGCCGCAGTCCGAAGGGCGAGCGCCACAGCACCCACCAGGTGGCGGGGATCAGGGCGATGGCGATCAGGGTGAGCCAGGAGACGTCGGTGACCAGGCCGCCGAGCAGGCCGGCGATGTCCGAGACGAAGAACCAGCCCTTGTTGTTGAGGGTGATCAGGGCATCGGACAGGCCGGGCACGGTGAAGTGGCCGAGCGACTCCACCGGCGGGGACTGCTTGGCGGTGCCGCCCTGGTGGCCCTCGAAGGCCAGCGGGGCGAGATAGCGGGTGGCGCCGAGGGCGAGGATGTTGATGGCCACACCGGAGACGATGTGGTTGACCCGGAAGGTGACGGTGACGATCGCGTGCACCAGGCCGCCGAGCGCGCCGCCGATGATGCCGACGACGATGCCGGTCCACGGGCCCCACTGGAAGCCCGCCCAGGCGCCGAACCAGGTGCCGAGGATCATCATGCCCTCGAGGCCGATGTTGATCACGCCGGACCGCTCGGCCCACAGACCGCCGAGACCGGCCAGGCCGATGGGCACCGCGAGCTGCAGGGCGGTGGACATCTGGCTGACGTTGGTGATGCCGTCGGCACCGGTGATGATGCGGACCAGCGAGGTCAGCGCCAGACCGCCGGCGATGATCAGCATCAGGACCGGCAGGGAGAGGCGGCGGCCGGCCGGCGCTCCGTGCTCCAGCGTGGGCTGGTTGACGTCGGTTGCGGTGGTCATCAGCCAGCCACCTCCTTCGTGGTGTTGTGGCCGAGGACGTGACCGGCGGCCAGTTCCGCACCGACCCGGCGCTGCTGGCGGCGCAGGCCCCATTCACGGACGGCCTCGTAGGAGACGACGACCGAGAGCACGATCAGGCCCTGCATGATGACGGCGATCTCCTTGTCGTAGCCGTGGAAGTCCAGCTCGGGCGAGGCCTTGTCGAGCCAGGCCCACAGCAGGGCCGCGAAGGCGATGCCGACCGGGCTGTTGCGGCCGAGCAGGGCGATGCCGATGCCGAGGAAGCCGATGCCGGTGGGGAAGTTGAGGTTGTAGGTGTGGGTGTCGCCCATCAGGATCGGCAGGCCCGCGAGTCCGGCGACGGCGCCGGACAGCAGCATGGCGGTGAGCACCATCCGCTTGGGGTCGACACCGCTGGCCGCGGCGGCGGTCTCGGAGGCGCCGGAGGCGCGCAGGTCGAAGCCGAAGCGGGTGCGGTTGAGGGCGATCCAGTAGCCGATGCCGAGCAGCACGGCGAGGACGATCAGGCCGTAGATCTCGCCGGAGGCGCCCAGGTCGATGCCGGGGATCCAGCCGGACTCGTGCATCACACCGGTGGTGTTGTTGTTACCGACCTTGACGCCGAAGACATCCGGTCGCCACATGTAGACGATGAGGGAGGTGGCGATGGCGTTGAGCATGATCGTCGCGACCACCTCGCTGACGCCCCGGGTCACCTTCAGGACACCGGCGATGCCGGACCAGAAGGCGCCGGTGAAGACGGCGGTCAGCAGCAGCAGCGGGACCTGGATCGCCGCCGGCAGGTTCATGTGGGCGCCGACGATCGCGGTCATCATGGCGCCGAGCTGGTACTGGCCGTCGACGCCGATGTTGAACAGGTTCATCCGGAAGCCGATGGCCACCGCCAGGGCGGCGATGTAGTACAGCGTCGCCTGGTTGAGGATCCGGACCTGGACGTCGGAGAACCCGACCTGCTCGAACATGATCGCGAACGGCTCGACGGGGTTCTTGCCGGAGGCGATCAGCACGATCGCGCTCAGGACGAAGGCCACGGCGAGCGCGATGACCGGTCCGGCCAGCGCGAGGAGCACCCGCTCCTTGTCGAACTTCTTCATCAGCGGGCCTCGTCTTCGCCGGGCTCGGAGGACTCGGGGGAGTCGGAAGACTGGGAGTCGGGAGACTCGGGGGTGTCTTCGGGGGTCTGTTCGTGCTCGAGGTGCCCGGAGGCGGCGCCGGTCATCGCCGAGCCCAGCTCCTCGGGGGTGATGGTGGCCGGGTCGGCGTCCGCGACCAGCCGGCCGTCGTAGATCACCCGGAGGGTGTCGGACAGGCCGATCAGCTCGTCCAGGTCGGCGGAGATCAGCAGGACGGCCAGGCCCTCGCGGCGGGCCTCGCGGATGTGGTCCCAGATCGCCGTCTGCGCACCCACGTCGACACCGCGGGTGGGGTGGGCGGCGATCAGGAAGCGCGGGGTGTGGCTCATCTCCCGGCCGACGATCAGCTTCTGCTGGTTGCCGCCGGACAGCGAGGCGGCGGTGACGTCGATGCCGGGGGTGCGGACGTCGTACTTCTCGACGATCCGGCGGGTGTCCTCCTGGGCGGCCTTCGGGTCCAGCCAGACGCCCTTGGCCAGCGGCTTCTCGGTGACATGGCCGAGGATGCGGTTCTCCCAGAGGGGCGCCTCCAGCAGCAGGCCGTGGCGGTGGCGGTCCTCGGGGATGTAGCCGATGCCCTCCTCGCGGCGCCTGCGGGTGGGCCAGCCGGTGATCTCCTCGTCCGCGAGCCGGATGGTGCCGGAGTCGGCGTGCCGCAGGCCGATCAGCGCGTCGACCAGCTCGGTCTGCCCGTTGCCCTCCACACCGGCGATGCCGAGAACCTCACCCGCGTGGATGGTGAAGGTGATGTCGTCGAGCAGCGCCTTGCCGCCGGCGGCCGCGAGCCGCAGCTTCTCGACGGAGATCACCGGGCGGTCGGTGACGGTGGACTCGGCGGTCTCCGGGGTGGGCAGCTCGCTGCCCACCATCAGCTCGGCGAGCTGGCGCGGCGTGGTCTCGGCGGGCACGGCGGTGCCGACCGTCGTACCGCGGCGGATGACGGTGATCTCGTCGGCGACGGAGAGCACCTCGCCCAGCTTGTGGGAGATGAAGATGACCGACAGGCCCTCCGACTTCAGCTCGCGGAGGTTGTCGAAGAGGGCGTCCACCTCCTGCGGGACCAGGACGGCGGTCGGCTCGTCCAGGATCAGGGTGCGGGCGCCGCGGTAGAGGACCTTGAGGATCTCCACGCGCTGGCGGGCGGCGACGCCCAGTTCCTCGACCATGACGTCGGGGCGGACGCCGAGGCCGTAGCGGTCGGAGATCTCCTTGATCTTGCGGCGGGCCCTGCCGCCGATGCCGTACAGCTTCTCGCTGCCGAGGACCACGTTCTCCAGGACCGTGAGGTTGTCGGCGAGCATGAAGTGCTGGTGCACCATGCCGATGCCGCGGACGATGGCGTCCGCGGGGCTGTGCAGGGTGACCTGCTCGCCGTCGATGGTGATGGTTCCCTCGTCCGGCTTCTGCATGCCGTAGAGGATCTTCATCAGCGTCGACTTGCCGGCGCCGTTCTCGCCGACGAGGGCGTGGACGGTGCCCTTGTGGACGGTGAGGTGGATGTCGTGGTTGGCCACGACACCGGGGAATCGCTTGGTGATCCCGGCGAGTTCGACGGCGGTCGGCTGACCGCCCGCCGCCGCATCGGCGGGAGGGCTGCTGGACGCGTTGATGGCGCACTCTCCTGGGGAAGGGGGTCGTCTACGCGCGTAGCGCCCCTACGGCATCGAATCGGGCGGCACCCGTACGGCGGGGTACGGGGAGGAGATCTCCCCGTACCCCGCCGGCCCGGTGCGACCCGGAGGTTGCACGCTGGTCGAGGTGCTGCTGGATCAGCTGCTCTTGACCTTGATCTCGCCGCTGGTGATCTTCTCCTTGGCCGCGGTGATGGCTTCCTGGAGCTCGGCATTGTCCGCGAACTTCGGGTTGGAGTTCGACAGGCTCACCTCGCCGGTCTTCAGATCGCCCCGAACGATACCGGTCTCGGGCTTGCCGTCCTCGACCGACTTCGCCAGGTTGTAGACCGCCTTGGCGACATCCTTCATCGCGGAGGTGAGGATCGAGTCCTTGTACTTCGCGAGGGCTTCCTGCTGGTACTGGTCGGAGTCGACGCCGATCGCCCACACCTCGTTGGCGGCGGCGGCCTCGATCACGCCCTGACCGGACAGACCGGCCGCCGCGTACACGACATCGGCCTTCCGCTCGATCTGGCCCTCGGCGGCGGTCTTGCCCATGTGGGGGCTGGAGAAGCCGCCCTCGTCCGCGGTCTGCGTCAGGAACTGCGAGATCACCTTCACGCTGGGGTCGGTGTCCTTGACGCCCTGCTCGAAGCCGGCCCGGAACTTGTGGATCAGCGGGATGTTCACACCGCCCACGAAGCCGACCGTCTTGGTCTCGGTGCTCTTGGCGGCGGCGACACCGGCGAGGTAGGAGGCCTCCTCCTCGCTGAAGACCAGGTCGGCCACGTTGTCGGCCTCGATCGTGGCGTCGTCCACGATGCCGAAGGTGGTGTCCGGGAACTTCTCGGCGGCGCCCTTGACGGCGGAGGCGTAGGCGTAGCCGACCCCGACGACCGGGTTGTAGCCCTGCTTGGCCAGGGACTCCAGGCGCTGCTGCTTGTCGGCGTCGGTCTCGCCCTCGGTGGGCTCGATGTCCGCCGTCTCGTACTTGAACTCCTTCTTCGCCTGCTCCAGGCCCGCGTACGCGGCGTCGTTGAAGGACTGGTCGCCCTTGCCGCCGACGTCGTAGGCGATGGCCAGGCCCTTGTCGCCCTTCGAGTCCGACGAACCCTCGGTCGAGGTGCCGCCGCAGGCGGAGAGGGCGAGAGCGAGGGAGGCGGTCGCCGCGCCTGCGACCGTGATGCGGGAAATCCGGCGCATGTGTGGTGCTCCTGTCGTACAAAGCGCCGGACGGTTCAGCTTCGGCGCTGGCTTCGCCGCAGATTAACGCGCGTAGACCCGGCTGAAAACCCCTTCTGTCCTTCTTGTTATCCGGCCGTGGCCAAGGCCACGGTGAAGCGGGGGGGGGGCCCCGGTGCGGCCCCCC
>NZ_JBAGKH010000045.1:0-32599 GCF_036689765.1 Streptomyces poriticola | reverse complement strand
CCCCCCCCGCCCCGCCCCCCCCCACGGGTGGTGCCGGTCAGGGCGTTGAAGGACCGGCCCCGAGAGGGTCGGCCCTTCCGCAGGTCACGCCTCGCTCGCCTCCACGGCCGCCGCGGTGGCGGCCTTGGCCGAGGTGGTGGCCTTGCGGGTGCGGCGCCGGGGCTTGGTCTCCTCGGTGACGGCCGGTTCCTGGGCCGTCTGGGCCGGGATGTCGGCTCCGGCGGCCTTGGCGGCCTTGGCGGCGGTCTTGCGGGTGCGGCGGGGCTTGGTCGCCTCGGTGGCTTCGGCCGGTTCGGGTGCCTCGGTGGTCGTGGTGGCTGCCGTGGTCTTGCGGGTGCGGCGGGTCTTGGGCTTGGCCTCGGTGCCCTCCGCGGTGTCGGTGGCGGTCTCGGCCTTGGTGGTGGCCTTGCGGGTGCGGCGGGGCTTGGTCGCCTCGGTGGCTTCGGCCGGTTCGGGTGCTTCCGTGGTCGTGGTGGCTGCCGTGGTCTTGCGGGTGCGGCGGGTCTTGGGCTTGGCCTCGGTGCCCTCCGCGGTGTCGGTGGCGGTCTCCGCCTTGGCGGCGGTCTTGCGGGTGCGGCGCCGGGGCTTGGTCTCCTCGGTGATCGCCGGTTCCTGGGCCGCCTGGGCCGGGATGTCGGCCTCGGCCGGTTCGGGTGCCTCGGTGGTCGTGGTGGCTGCCGTGGTCTTGCGGGTGCGGCGGGTCTTGGGCTTGGCCTCGGTGCCCTCCGCGGAATCGGTGGCGGTCTCGGCCTTGGTGGTGGCCTTGCGGGTGCGGCGGGGCTTGGTCGCCTCCGTCGCCTCCGGTGCCGGTGCCTGGGTGGATCCCGTGGACTCCGCGGCTTCCGGGGTGACGAGGTCGGCAGCCTCGGCCGTCGCCTCCGCGGACCTGCGGGTGCGGCGGCGACGCGGCTTCGCCGCCGCATCGGCCGACTCGGCCGACTCGGCGGTCGCCACGGCGGCGACGGCCGCAGCGGGCTCAGCGGGCTCAGCAGTGCCGGCGGCCGTGTCCTCGGCCGCGTCCACGGCGGCCTCCGCCGCCGGGGCCTGCGCCGGGACTCCACCGCGCGTCCTGCGCCGGCGGCGCAGCGTGCGCGGGGCGGCCTGGGCGTCGTCCGTCTCCGGGCCGGCGGTGACGGCCTCCGCCGTACCGGTCGCCACGGTTCCGGTCGAGGTGGCCCCGGACGCGGCCGTGTCCACCGGTGCCCCGCCGCGTGTACGGCGGCGGCGGCGCGGCGTACGCGCCGGACGCTCGCGGTCTGCGGAACGGGACTCGTCCCGGCCGCCCCGGCGCCCGCGGCCGGCGTTCCGGCCGCCCGGCTCGCCCAGGTCCTCCAGCTCCTCCGCCGCCAGACCGGCCCGGGTGCGCTCCGAGCGCGGCAGGACACCCTTGGTGCCCTCGGGGATGCCCAGTTCGGCGTGGAGGTGCGGGGAGGTGGAGTAGGTCTCCGGCGGGTCGTTGAAGTCCAGCTCCAGCGCCTTGTTGATCAGCTGCCAGCGCGGGATGTCGTCCCAGTCGACCAGCGTGACCGCCGTACCCTTGGCGCCCGCGCGGCCGGTGCGGCCGATGCGGTGCAAATACGTCTTCTCGTCCTCCGGCGACTGGTAGTTGACGACGTGCGTCACACCCTCGACGTCGATGCCGCGGGCGGCGACGTCGGTGCAGACGAGCACGTCCACCTTGCCGTTGCGGAAGGCGCGCAGCGCCTGCTCACGGGCGCCCTGGCCGAGGTCGCCGTGGACCGCGCCGGAGGCGAAGCCGCGGCGCTGGAGCTGCTCGGCGATGTCGGCGGCGGTGCGCTTGGTCCGGCAGAAGATCATCGCCAGTCCGCGGCCTTCGGCCTGCAGCATGCGGGCTACCATCTCCGGCTTGTCCATGGAGTGGGCGCGGTAGACGAACTGCTTGATGTTCGCCACTGTCGCGCCCTGGTCGTCCGGCGCGGTGGCGCGGATGTGGGTCGGCTGCGACATGTAGCGGCGGGCCAGCCCGATGACCGCGCCCGGCATGGTGGCCGAGAACAGCATGGTCTGGCGCCGGACCGGGAGCATGTTGATGATCTTCTCGACGTCGGGCAGGAAGCCCAGGTCGAGCATCTCGTCGGCCTCGTCGAGGACCAGGCACTTGACGTGCTTCAGGTTCAGCTTCTTCTGCCCGGCCAGGTCCAGCAGCCGGCCCGGGGTGCCGACGACCACGTCGACACCCTTCTTCAGGGCCTCGACCTGGGGCTCGTAGGCCCGGCCGCCGTAGATGGCGGTGACGCGCACGTTGCGCACCTTGCCCGCGGTCAGCAGGTCGTTGGTGACCTGGGTGCACAGCTCGCGCGTCGGGACGACGACGAGGGCCTGCGGGGCGTCGGTGAGGTCCTCCGGGGCGGCGCGTCCGGCCTCCACGTCCACGGGGACGGTGACGCGCTCGAGAAGGGGGAGGCCGAAGCCCAGCGTCTTGCCGGTGCCGGTCTTGGCCTGGCCGATGACGTCCGTGCCCGAGAGGGCCACGGGGAGCGTCATCTCCTGGATGGGGAAGGGAGTGGTGATGCCGACGGCTTCGAGGGCCTCGGCGGTCTCGGGGAGGATCCCGAGGGATCGGAACGTCGTAGTCAGGGTGCTGCCTCTTCTGTGTACGCGGTGCGAGGCGAGCGCGGGGGTCGTGTAGACCGTGCCGGGGACGACGGCTGCCTCGTGGCGGTGCCGTAGCACACGGGACCACTGCCGACGCTCTAGCGCTCGTACCGCTGAGGGTGTCCCTCCGACTGTCGTACGCGTAGTGCCGTACGGGACAGAGGGCTGTCGGGTCGGAGCCGATCGGGCCACCGACCGGGCATCCTCATGCGTGCGGCCCGACGAAGACGTCACGTACCTGTACGTCACATACTCGGCAGGCGCATTACCACCATACCCCGGATCCGCGCACATGCGATGGCCGATTTGGTCATGTAGTCGTCGTCACACCGGCGGGCCGGGTCGGCGAGGCCGTCACCACCCCGGCTCCGCCGGGGGCCGGCCGGGGCACGACCCGGGGCCGACCAGGGGCTTCCGCCGGTGGTCGGGCGGGCTATTGTGCGCAGCATGACGACCTCTGACAAGCCTGGTAACGCCGCCCCCGCCGAACCGACCGGTGCCACCGGAGTCGCCGCCCGGGACTGGGCGACCGCCTCGGCCGACCCGCAGTACCGCGCCGCGGTCGTGGATCTGCTCGGTGCGCTCGCATACGGCGAGCTGGCGGCGTTCGAGCGGCTCGCGGAGGACGCCAAGCTGGCGCCGACGCTGGCGGACAAGGCGGAGCTGGCGAAGATGGCTTCTGCGGAGTTCCACCACTTCGAGCGGTTGCGCGACCGGCTCGGCGAGATCGGCGAGGAGCCGACGGCCGCCATGGAGCCGTTCGTCGCGGCCTACGACGGCTTCCACAAGCAGACCGCGCCCTCGGACTGGCTGGAGGGGCTGGTCAAGGCGTACGTGGGCGACTCGATCGCCAGCGACTTCTACCGCGAGGTCGCCGCCCGTCTCGACTCCGACACCCGGGGGCTGGTGCTGGGGGTGCTGGACGACACCGGTCACGCCGGCTTCGCCGTGGAGAAGGTGCGCGCCGCGATCGACGAGGACCCGCGCGTGGGCGGGCGTCTGGCGCTGTGGGCGCGGCGGCTGATGGGCGAGGCCCTGTCGCAGTCCCAGCGGGTGGTCGCCGACCGGGATGCGCTGTCGACGATGCTGGTGGGCGGGGTTGCGGACGGCTTCGACCTGGCGGAGGTCGGCAAGATGTTCTCCCGCATCACGGAGGCCCACACCAAGCGGATGGCGGCACTCGGCCTGGCGGCCTGACCGCGCGGCGCCCCGCACGGCCGCCGTTCAGCCCCGGGGCGGGTCGCGGCGGCTGCGGCCGGTCAGGCGGTGGCCGATCGGCCGCGGAGTCTTCCCGCGGGGCGCAGCAGCAGCGAGAGGGACGCCACGGAGAGGACGGCGGCGCCGAGAAGCACCGGCAGCAGCCCGGCCGCGTCCAGCGCGGTGTGGGTGACGAACGCCCCGAAGAGGGCCCCGGCGACGCCCGTCGGCAGGACGACCATGCGGGCCGGAAGGCGGTGCGGCAGGCGGAGGGCGGCGATCCAGGCGAGCGCGAGGCCGAGAATCCCAGCGCTGAGCGCTTCCAAGAGCATGTCGGGGTCCCTCCCAGATGGCCGGCCTGCCCGAAACGGTCGTACCCGTCCTACCCCTGACCTGCGAAATGCAATCATCCCCCGGTGCGTGGCTTGTGTGCCGCCTGTGAGGGGACGGGCGTGCCCGAGGGGGCGCCAGGCGCTCCCCGGCAGCGCGAGGGCCCGGCGGTCACCGACCGCCGGGCCCTCGCGCCGTCCGGAGCTCGCTACAGCGCGCCGAAGCCCACCTTGCGCGGCGACGGCTCGCCGATCTCGACGTACGCGAGGCGGTCCGCCGGGACGAGGACCTTGCGGCCGTGCTCGTCCACGAGGCTCAGCAGGTGCGCCTTGCCGGCCAGCGCCTCGGACACCACGCGCTCGACCTCCTCGGCGCTCTGACCGCTCTCCAGAACGATCTCGCGGGGCGCGTGCTGCACGCCGATCTTGACCTCCACGGCTATGTCCCTCCGACGGTCAGTGAAGTGCG
The DNA here is from genome assembly GCF_036689765.1 of Streptomyces poriticola. Taxonomy (NCBI): domain Bacteria; kingdom Bacillati; phylum Actinomycetota; class Actinomycetes; order Kitasatosporales; family Streptomycetaceae; genus Streptomyces; species Streptomyces poriticola. The sequence goes on along the minus strand of NZ_JBAGKH010000045.1, from coordinate 27,988 downwards.
CGACCTTCCGCGCCGTACGCTGCACACATTAGCCCGGTGAGGGGACGTACACGCTCCGCGCAAGAACGCCAGGAGCGAACAGTCTGCGGGAACAGGCGGGGGAAACGGCCCGGGGGAGCGGTCGAAGGGCCCCGGCCCTGCCCCCTCAGTGCGGCTGCTGCTGCGGCTGCTGCTGGGGCTGCTGCTGGGGTTGCTCGTGCTGCTGGTCGCTGCCGTGCAGCGGGAAGCCAGCGATGCCCCGCCAGGCCAGCGAGGTCAGCAGCTGCACCGCCTGGTCACGCGGCACGCTGCGGTCGCTGTGCAGCCAGGACCGGGCCACCACCTGGGCGAGGCCGCCCATACCGGAGGCCAGCAGCATCGACTCGGCGCGCGAGAGGCCGGTGTCCTCGGCGATGACGTCGCAGATCGCCTCGGCGCACTCGTTCGTGACCTTGTCGACGCGCTCGCGGACGGCGGGCTCGTTGGTCAGGTCCGACTCGAAGACCAGGCGGAAGGCGCCTCCGTCGTCCTCGACGTAGGCGAAGTAGGCGTCCATGGTCGCCCGGACGCGCTGCTTGTTGTCGGTCGTCGACGCGAGCGCGTTCCGTACGGCCTGGATCAGGGACTCGCAGTGCTGGTCCAGCAGTGCCAGGTAGAGGTCGAGCTTGCCGGGAAAGTGCTGGTAGAGCACCGGCTTGCTGACGCCGGCGCGCTCGGCGATGTCGTCCATCGCGGCCGCGTGGTAGCCCTGGGCCACGAACACTTCCTGCGCGGCGCCCAGCAGCTGGTTCCGTCGGGCACGACGGGGCAGGCGGGTGCCCCGCGGGCGTACCGCCTCGGTCTGCTCGATGGCTGTCACGCCGCCTCCCAAAGTCGTCCATGTGCGGTGTGCGCCGCGTCGCCATCGTACTTTTCGGTAACCGTGGTGTGCGCGGTGCGAGCGCAGAATTTCACGTACCGGACGGTGGTGAAAGCCGCGCCAGGGGTTTCGAACGGGGTCAGTCCGGGCAAAAATCGGCCCCCTTCCCTGCTCCTGGACCGTCGCCGCCCGGCGCGGTCAGCGGTAGTCGTCCTCGTCGATCGAGACCACGCGAGCCTGCTCGGCCAGGTCGGCCTCGTTGGCCTTGTCGGCGTTCGCGCCGGTCAGCGGCTCGTCGCGGTCCGCGGTGACGTTCGCCTTCTGCTCGGCGGCATCCGCGTCCGGTGCCTCGACGCCGAGCTCCTGCGCCTCCTCCGCCCTGTCGTCCTCGAAGGTCTCGGGATCGGTGGGATCAACGGCCATACCGGGCTCCCTTCTACGAACGTCCCTGATAACGCAGGGGTCACACGCGGGTGCCCTCTGTACGAGCCTAGGAGACACCCGATCCGGCCGCCATGCGTCCGCGTGGAGAGCAGTACCCACCCGGAGCCTGCTTGCACCGTGGGGCGGGCGGTGCGTACGGCGTGTGAGGGCGAACACATGAACCCCCGCGTGATCGTCTCGTAACATTGCCGCATGTCTTCGACCGAGCTGCCGTCCGTGCCGCCCGCCAACGTGCTGCCGAGGGTGGCAGCCGTCAGGGTCGCCGAAGGCGAGCGGCTCAGGTCGGTCCACCTGCCGGGCATCACCCTGACGGTGCGGTCGAGACCGCCGGCCCGGACCGGACTCCCGCCCGCGCTGTACGTACACGGCCTCGGCGGTTCCTCCCAGAACTGGTCGGCGCTGATGGCGCTGCTGGACGAGGTGGTCGACGGCGAGGCCGTCGACCTCCCGGGTTTCGGCGACTCCCCGCCCCCGGACGACGGCGACTACTCGGTGAGTGCGCACGCGCGCGCGGTGATCCGCCATCTCGACGCCGCCGGGCGCGGCCCGGTGCACCTGTTCGGCAACTCCCTCGGCGGAGCCGTGGTGACCCGGGTCGCCGCCGCGCGGCCCGACCTGGTGCGGACGCTGAGCCTGGTGTCGCCCGCACTGCCGGAGATCCTCGTCCAGCGCACCGCCGTACCGACGGCTCTGCTGGCGCTGCCCGGCGTGGCCCGGCTGTTCACCCGGTACTCCCGTGACTGGACGGCGGAGCAACGGGTGCGCGGCGTGATGCAGCTCTGCTACGGCGACCCCGGGCGGGTCACCCCGGAGGGGTTCCAGCACGCCGTGGAGGAGATGGAGCGGCGGCTGCGGCTGCCCTACTTCTGGGATGCGATGGCGCGCTCCGCGCGCGGGATCGTCGATGCCTACACCGTCGGCGGGCAGCACGGACTGTGGAGGCAGGCCGAGAGGGTTCTCGCGCCGACGCTGCTGGTCTACGGTGGCCGGGACCAGCTCGTCGGCCACCGCATGGCCCAGAAGGCCGCTCGTGCCTTCCGCGCCTCGCGGCTGCTGACCCTGCCCGAGGCGGGACATGTGGCCATGATGGAGTACCCGGAGGCCGTGGCCGCGGCCTTCCGCGAACTGCTCGCGGACACGGGTGAGCCGGCGGACGGACGACGGCACGACGACCGCGGCGGCGGCTTTCGTGGTGACCGCCACGACGACGACGGTGACCGCCACACCGACGACCGGAGTGACGAGCGCCGTACGGACGGGGCCGTGAACGACAGGGCCGCCGACGAGACCACAGGAGGCTGAGGCGCGACGTGGGACGCCACAGCCGCCGCGGACCGGCCCCCAAGACCGGCAAGACCGGCAAAGCCGACAGGGATGACAAAGCCGGCAGGGGCGACATAGGTGCCGCGGCACCGGGGCGGGGCCGTCGGCAGCCGCCCGGAGCACCGGCTCCCGGTACGCCCGGGCGGCGGCACGGGGCGCCGGGGGCGGCCGGAGGGGCTGGGCCCGCGGGGCCGCCCGGGTACGGGGGGTCACCCGGGTACGGGGAGTCTCCCTCGTACGCAGGGCCGGGGTACGGAGTGCCGGGGTACGGCATGTCGTCGGGCGGCGAGCGCCCGTTCCCGGACGGGACTCCCGAGCAGGGCGTTCCGCGGCTGCCGGACGGCACACCTGCGCACGGTTCTCCGCGGTTCCAGGGCGGCACCCCGGGTGCCCCGGCGCACGGGTTCTCCCGTCCCGCGGACGGCACGCCCGCGCACGGATTCCCCCGGCTGCCGGACGGCACGCCCGCGCACGGTTCTCCCCGGCTGCCGGACGGCACGCCGGGGTACGGGTACCCGCACCTTCCCGACGGCGACGGTACGCCCGCGCACGGCGGGCCCCGGGTGCGTGGCGGTCACCCCGAGCACCGGGAGGCCGGGGGCGGCTGGGGTGAGTGGGGGGAGCAGGCCGGGACCGGGCGCGCCGTCCCGTTCCCGCAGCAGCGGAAGGCACCGCCCACGGGTCTCACGGGACCGACCGGTGAGGCCGGTGAGTCCGGTCCGACGGGTCCGACAGGGCCAGTGGATCCGCTGGGCGGCCCCGCGGGCCGGTCGGGGCCGAGGCGGGAGTATCTCGCCGCCTTCGACGCGTTCGATGCGTCCAGCGGGTTCGACGCTTCCGACGACGTCTTCACGCCCCGCACCCCGCCGCGCACGCCCCGGCGTGCGCCGTATGGAGCGCCGGGGCCGCGCGACCCGTCCCAGACGCTCGACGCCGACCCCTATGCCTCGGTCACCGACTGGTACCCCGCGACGGAGTCCGGCTCCGGAGGCGGCACCGGCACCGGCTCCGGCCTCGGCGCCCCCGAGGTCCCGGGCGACGCCCCGCCCGTCGACGCACCCGCACCGGCGGGTGGCGGCAAGGGGCGTGCTTTCACCGGAATCGCGGCAGCCGCCGTCACCACCGTGCTGGCGGTCGTCGTGGCGGGCCAGGTCACCGACGGGCGCGCGGACGAGGACCCGCGGTCGCAGTCCGCGACCGACCAGGCGCGCGACATCCGCGACTCCGCCTCGCGCACGGAGGAACGGCCGACGCCGACCACGCCCGCACCTACGCCTGAACTGACGTACGAGCAGAGGATGAGCAGGACCTACCCGATCGACGAGACCCTGGAGGGTCCGGGGACGTTCGACGCGATCCCGGGCATCGACAAGGGTCCGGGGGCGGGGCGGAGGTACACCTACCGCGTGGACGTGGAGCAGGGGCTCCCCCTGGACGGTGAGCTCTTCGCGCAGGCCGTCCACCGGACGCTGAACGACGACCGGAGCTGGGCCCACGGAGGCGCCCGCACCTTCGAGCGCATCCACTCCGGCCGGCCCGACTTCGTGATCACGCTGGCCAGCCCCGGCACGACCGCCGTCTGGTGTGCCAAGTCCGGCCTGGACACCACCGTGGACAACGTGTCCTGCGACTCGGCCGCCACCGAACGCGTGATGATCAACGCCTATCGATGGGCCCAGGGCGCCGAGCCGTACGGCGACGACATCCACGGCTACCGCCAGATGCTGATCAACCACGAGATCGGCCACCGCATCGGCTTCAACCACGTGACCTGCGACAAGGACGGCGAACTCGCCCCGGTCATGCAGCAGCAGACCAAGTTCATCGACCACGACGGCATCGACTGCCGCCCGAACCCGTGGCCGTACCCCGGCAGTTGAGCCGGTCCCTCGGAGTTCGATCGTGACTCTCGGTGAGCATGTGATCCCTTAGCGCGACCGAACGCGCCCCGCACGGGAAAGTTACGACCGTTCACCCCTTTTGGTGGCGCGACGGACAACCGTCCATCGCGCCACCCCCCGGTCCGCATACGTTCGTCCCGCTGCGAGCCGCCGGGCCAAGGGCGGCTCCTCATACGGGAGATCGGGGGTGCACACGTGCGCATCGGACTGCTGACAGAGGGTGGCTACCCGTATGTGAGCGGTGACGCCAGGCTCTGGTGCGACCGGCTCGTGCGCGGGCTCGGGCAGCACGAGTTCGACGTCTACGCGCTCTGCCGCAGCGAGCGCCAGGAGGAGGAGGGCCGGGTCCCGCTGCCGCCGCAGGTCCACCGGGTGCGCACGGCAGCGCTGTGGCGGGCCGAGGACGACGGGGTGGTGTACGGGCGGCGTGCGCGCCGGCGCTTCGCCGAGCACTACGGCGACCTGGCGACCGTGCTCTGCGCCATGCGTTCCACGGATCCTGCCGACACCTCCGAGGACCCGTCCGCTGCCCAGGCGGACCGTTTCGCCAGTGCGCTGTACGGGCTCGCCGAACTCGCCCGCGACGAGGGCGGCCTGGAGCGCGCGCTCCGCTCCGACGCCGCCGTACGCACCCTGGAGCGCGCCTGTCGCGCACCAGGCGCCCAGCCCCCCGCGCGCGAGGCGCGCGTCTCCGAGCTGCTGGCCGTCACCGCACAACTGGAACGCGCTCTGCGCCCCCTCGCCCTCGACTGGTACGAGGACGACGGCCTCGGCGCCGTCGACCTGTGCCATGCGGCCTCCGGCGGGCCGGCCGCCCTGCCCGGCCTGCTCGCCGGGCACTTCTCAGGCGTTCCGCTGCTGGTCACCGAATACGGGGTGCAGTTGCGTCGGCACTATCTGAGCGTTCCGGTGTCCGCCGCCGAGGGCGCCCCGGCCGTACGGTCCCTGCTTGCCGCCTTCCACGGCCGGCTGGCCGCCGAGACCTACCGGCGTGCCGCCGTGATCACGTCCGGGAACGCGCACGCCCGCCGCTGGCAGGAGCGCTGCGGAGCCGACCGCGGCAAGCTGCGCACGGTCCACCCCGGGATGGACGCGGCGCCGTTCGCCGAGGTGGGGGAGGGTCCGGAGAGCGCGGACCCCGACACCCTCGTCTGGGTCGGACGGATCGAGCCGGCCAAGGACCTCTTCTCCCTGCTGCACGCCTTCGCGGAGATCCGCACGGCCGAGCCGACGGCGCGGCTGCGCATCGTGGGCGCCCCCTTCGGCCCCGAGGGCGCGGCCTATCTCGCCCACTGCCGGGCCCTGGCGGCGCAGCTCTTCCCCGACGAGGCGGCAGGTCCGCACTCCGTCGGCGACAATCCGGTGTCCTTCGAGGAGATCGGCGGTCCGGAGCTCCCGTCCTCCGGCGCCGCCTGCGCCTCGGGCGCCGTGGTCGTGCTGTCCAGCGTGGTCGAGGGCTTCCCGGCCGGCCTGGTCGAGGCGATGTTCTGCGCCCGCGCGACGGTGTCCACCGATGTCGGGGCGGTCGTCGAGGCGATCGGCGGCACCGGGCTGGTCGTGCCCCCGCGCAATCCACGGGCGCTCGCCGAGGCGTGCGTGGCACTGCTGCGGGACCCCGAGCGCCGTGCGCGCCTCGGTGCGGCCGCGCGCGCCCGCGCGCTCGAACTGTTCACCGTCGAGCAGAACGTCGCGGCGTTTCATGGCATTTACCTGGAGATCCTTTCCCGCACCCCGGTCCACCGTGTCCTCCTCGACGCCGCCGGTGAGCCCCTTCCGTTCGCCGCCCCCGCAGAGGCGCACCTCCCCGGCCGCTGGACCGGACCGGAGACCCGGCCCGTCGCCCGAGGCGGACCCGGCTGGGCGGCGCCGCCCGTCCCCGCGACGGAGGGGGCCCGATGAACGGCCTGGGCGAACCGGACCGGCCCTGGACCCCGAGCGGCCCCGGCGCCTGGGACCGACGCGCCCGCCCCTGCCTCGCGGGGAGCGGGGCGGAGGAGCGGCATGCCGCTGCAGACCCGGCCGCCGACGGGGCTGGGGAGCATGGGGCGTGTGGTGCCCCCGCCGTCGACCGTGCCGCCGGAGCCGGAGCCGGTGCCGGTGCCGGTGCCGGTGCTGGAGCCGGTGCGGGTGGCGGCGGTGGCCTTGCGGATGGCGGAACGGGAGAGGAGGCGGGTGCGAGGGGTGCGGGGACCGGCGCCCGGGCAGCCGAGCCGGCCACGGGCACGTGGTCCCCGGCGGAACCCACCGGACCGCCCCCGGTCCGTCGTGGCGGCGCCGCGGACCCGGTGAAGACGTTGATACACCGCCATCGGGAGCTGTGCGAGCGGGCCGTGGACCCGCTGGAGATCGCCGCGGGACTCGAGGCGCACGGCGTCACCGACCGGACCGCCGCCCGCTTCCGGCACCGGGACGTCTTCTCTCTCGCCGAGGAGATGTTCGCCCGTGCCCCTCGCACCGGCGACGCTCCGGCGCACACCCCCGACCCGGGGGCACCCCGCCCGCGCGCCGCCTGGATCGTCCTCACCTGGCTCCCGGGCGTGCTGTGCGCCGCCACGATCACCGCGCTGCGGCTCACCGAGGGCCGGCCCCGATTGATCGCCGCCCTGGTCGGCCTGCTCGCCGTGACGACGGCGCTGCGTGCTGCACTCCGCCGGGGCCCGCTGAGCGTCGGCCACAGGGAGGCCGGGGCTCCCCCCGCCTGGACGGTGTGCTGGCTGCTCGGCTACGCACTCCTCGGCGACGGCCTGCTCCGCGCCGCTCTCGCCGGGGGCCCCGACCACCTGCCCACGGGCACCGCCGACGGCCCCTGGCCGCTGGCCGGCGCCACGGCCGCGGCTCTCGCCCTGGCCTGTGCCCCGGCGGCCTGGAGCGCACACGTGTTCACCACCCGGGCCCGCCGCCGACTCACCACGAGTCGTGGCCTGCAGGACTTCTCCGCCTCCGTACGCCCCCTGCTGCTCGGCACCTTCACGGGATTCCTGGCCGCGCTCGCGGCCCTGCTCGCCCTCGCCGGCGCAGCTCTGGACGAGCCCGCCCACTACCCCCAGATCCTGGCCCTGGGCGCCCTGCTGCTGCTCGCCCGTCTGCTCGCCGCCCACGGCTGCACCCACGCCCCCGCACTCGTCCTGACCGGCGCGGCGACGGCCGAGGCAACCGCCCTGGCCACCCTCTTCGCCGGCCGTCTCCCCGGCTGCGGCTTCCTCGCCGTCCCCGTCGAGACCCTGGTCACCGCCTGGGGCCCCGGCAGCATCCCGACCACGGCCTGCGGCATCGGTGCCCTGACCCTGCTGCTGCACGCCACCCGCCGCCTCGCGAGTGCCTCGGCGCACGCACCGACGGAGCGCCCGTGATCACCGCACGCTCCTGAACCTCCGCACCGGCCGCCGCAGGCGTGCCCGTCGCCCGTTCCACCCCTGAAGGAGAACCCCGTATGAGCACCTCCCGACCCGACATCTCGGCCCCGGGAGCCGCCCGATGAGAGTCCTGCTGATCGGAGCCAACGGCTACCTCGGCCGCTTCGTCGCCGACCGCCTGCTCGCCGACCCGGCCGTCCAGCTCACCGCGCTCGGCCGGGGCGACGACGCCGACGTCCGTTTCGACCTCGCCAGCGGCAGCCCCGGCGCCCTCACCCGCTTCCTCGACGCCGTCCACCCCGGTGTCGTCATCAACTGTGCCGGCACCACCCGCGGCGGCGCCCGCGAGCTGACCCGCCACAACACCGTCGCCGTCGCCACCGTCTGCGAGGCGCTCCGCCGCAGCGGCTGCGGCGCCCGGCTGGTACAGATCGGCTGCGGCTCGGAGTACGGCCCCAGCCAGCCCGGCTCCTCCACCGCCGAGGACGCCGTGCCCCGCCCGGGCGGCCCCTACGGGGTCAGCAAACTCGCCGCGACGGAACTGGTCCTCGGCTCCGGCCTGGACGCCGTCGTGCTGCGCGTCTTCTCGCCCGCCGGTCCCGGCACGCCGGCCGGATCCCCGCTCGGCCGGCTCGCCGAGGCCATGCGCCGCGCCATGCAGTCCGGCGACGGTGAACTCCGGCTCGGCGGCCTGGGCGCCCAGCGCGACTTCGTGGACGTCCGCGACGTCGCCCGCGCCGTGCACGCCGCGTCCCTCTCCGCGGCCCAGGGCGTCATCAACATCGGCTCCGGACGCGCCGTCCGGCTCCGCGACGCCGCCGCCACCCTCGCCCGCGTGGCCGGCTACGGCGGTGCCCTGCACGAACTCGACCTGCCGCACGGCAGCCCGCTGCGCGCCCCCATCGGCCACCCCCGCACCGAGTCCCTCGGCCTCCGCACCGAGAGCCACCAGCTACGGACCGACGGCCACCCGCGCCCCGACGGCGAACACGCCCCCCCGGCCGCATACCCGTACCCCGACGGCTGCGGCAGCTGGCAGCAGGCCGATGTGCGCACCGCACGCGACCGGCTCGGCTGGCGGCCCCGGATCAACCTCGAGGAGTCCCTCGCCGACATCTGGATGGAGGCGGCATGCCGTATCTGACCAGAACCGAAACAGGCACCAAGGGCACCGGGGTCCGCACCGGCTTCGGCGTTCCCGGTCTGGCCCACCCCCTTCTCGCCCCCGCCGAGTGGGCGGAACTCACCCGGCGGGGAACACCCCTGCACTGGGTCGTCCTCGACGTCGCCGACGGCCCCGGTGCCCAGCCCGACCCGCACTGCCTGGAAGCGGTCGGCCGGCTGCGCAACGCGGGCATCCGCGTGCTCGGTCACCTCGACGCCCACGCCGACCGGGGCTTCGGCCCCCTGGTCTCCGACGCCCACCGCCATCTCGACTGGTACCGCGTCGACGGCTTCCTGCTGGACCGCTGTCCCGCCGACCCGGGCGCGCTGCCCGGGATCCGCCGCGTGGTCTCCACTCTGCGACGCATACGTGACGCTGCACACATCGTCCTCGGTCACGGCACCCACCCGCACCCCGGCTATGCGGAGACCGCCGACCAGCTGGTCACCTTCGCCGGACCGTGGAGCGACTACCGCTGGTCGCAGGTGGCCGAGTGGACGGCGGACCATCCGCCCGAGCGCTTCTGCCACTTCGTCCACGGCGTGCCCGGATCGCACCTGGAGGAGGCCCTGCGCATCGCCCGCTGGCAGGGCGCCGCGACGATCTACTTCACCGACCGCACGGACCGCGCCGGCCAAGCCGACCCCTGGGAGACCATGCCCGGCTACTGGGACGAAATCGTCTCGCGTATCGGAACAGGTGTCTCGGAATGAAAAAGGCCGTGGCACTGTTACGGGAAGAACAACCGTAGTGATCGACCGACCAACGGAGTCCCCGTGTCGCTGCCACCCCTGGTCGAACCGGCCCCCGAGCTCACCGTGGACGAGGTCCGCAGGTACTCCCGCCACCTGATCATCCCCGACGTGGGCATGGACGGGCAGAAGCGGCTGAAGAACGCCAAGGTGCTGTGTGTCGGCGCCGGCGGCCTGGGCTCGCCGGCGCTGATGTACCTCGCCGCCGCGGGCGTCGGCACTCTCGGCATCGTGGAGTTCGACGAGGTCGACGAGTCGAACCTGCAGCGCCAGATCATCCACAGCCAGTCCGACATCGGCCGCTCCAAGGCCGAGTCCGCCCGCGACACGGTCAAGGGCATCAACCCGTACGTGAACGTGGTCCTGCACGAGGAGCGGCTCGAGGCCGACAACGTGATGGACATCTTCGCCCAGTACGACCTGATCGTCGACGGCACCGACAACTTCGCGACCCGCTACCTGGTCAACGACGCCTGCGTGCTGCTGAACAAGCCGTACGTGTGGGGTTCGATCTACCGCTTCGACGGCCAGGCCTCCGTCTTCTGGTCCGAGCACGGTCCCTGCTACCGCTGCCTCTACCCGGAGCCCCCGCCCCCCGGCATGGTCCCCTCCTGCGCCGAGGGCGGTGTCCTGGGTGTGCTGTGCGCGTCCATCGGCTCCATCCAGGTCAACGAGGCCATCAAGCTGCTCGCCGGCATCGGCGACCCGCTGGTCGGCCGCCTGATGATCTACGACGCCCTGGAGATGCAGTACCGCCAGGTCAAGGTCCGCAAGGACCCCGACTGCGCGGTCTGCGGCGAGAACCCCACCGTCACCGAGCTCATCGACTACGAGGCCTTCTGCGGTGTCGTCTCCGAGGAGGCCCAGGCGGCGGCGGCCGACGCCACGATCACTCCCAAGCAGCTCAAGGAGTGGATCGACGACGGCGAGGCCATCGACATCATCGACGTCCGTGAGCAGAACGAGTACGAGATCGTCTCCATCCCGGGCGCCCGGCTGATCCCGAAGAACGAGTTCCTCATGGGCAGCGCCCTGGAGAGCCTCCCGCAGGACAAGAAGATCGTCTTGCATTGCAAGACGGGTGTCCGCAGTGCGGAAGTCCTGGCGGTGCTGAAGTCCGCAGGCTTCGCGGACGCCGTCCATGTCGGGGGCGGCGTGATCGGCTGGGTCAACCAGATCGAGCCGGACAAGCCCGTGTACTGAGATACGCCCGTGTACTGGGACACGCCCGCGTACTGAGCGGCGACTCCGGAGGCCCGATCCGCGAGCGGCTCCGGCCCGGACTCCGGTCCCCGTACGGCGGGGGTTTCGCGCACCGCGGGTGCCCGAGGCCCCCGCCGCAGTCATGAGCAGGGCGGCTACGAGCAGACCTTGCCGTCCTCGGGCACGGTGCCCTTCAGCAGATAGGCGTCGACCGTGGAGTCGACACAGCTGCTCCCGCTCCCGTAGGCACCATGGCCCTCGCCCTTCCAGGTGAGCATCACACCGACGTCCTCGCCGAGCTCGTCCGCCATCCTGCGGGCACCCTCGTAGGGGGTGGCCGGGTCGCCGGTGTTGCCCACCACCAGGACCGGGTCCGCGCCCGGCGCGCTCACCTCCGGCGTCTCGTGCTGGCCGGCCACCGGCCAGTCGTGACACCACCCGGTGGTGTCCCAGCCCAGGAAGGATCCGAAGACCGGCGAGATCCGCTCGAACTCCGGCAGCCGCCTCTTCGTCTCCGCCGGCGTCGGCCGCTGCTTGTCGTCCAGGCACGATATGACCCGCTGGGAGTGCGTCGCCGTGCCGTAGCGCCCCGACGGATCACGATCGTTGTAGCCGTCGGCGAGCGCCAGCAGCTCGGTGCCGTCGCCCTTCTTGGCTGCCTCCAGGGCGCTGGTCAGGGCCGGCCAGCCGGCCTGGCTGTACAACGGCAGCACGATTCCGGTGAGCGCGAGTGTCTGGGTCAGCTTCCGTCCGTCGTCCGATGTCGGCAGCGGCTCCGCGTCGAGCCGCTCCAGCAGGTCGGCGATCTTGCGTGACCCCTCCTCGGGATCCTGCCCGGTGGACCTGAGATAGCCGTCCAGCGCCCGCTGGAAGCCCCTCGTCTGGTTCTCCGCGTGCCCGAACGTGTCCGCGGTCGGGTCGACGACCGCGTCCAGCACCATCCGACCGACGTTCTCCGGGAAGAGATGGGCGTAGACGCCGCCGAGCTCGGTGCCGTAGGAGATGCCGAAGTAGTGCATCGCCCGGTCGCCCAGCACATGGCGCATCAGGTCCATGTCGCGGGCGGTGTCCGTCGTCGACACATGGGCCATCAGGGGGCCGGCGGACTCCTGGCAGCCCTGGCCGAAGTCGGCCGCGTCCCTCAGGTACGCCTGCTCCTCGGCGGGTGTGTCCGGAGTGGCGTCCACCGTCTCGGCGGCCTGGATCTCCTGGTCGCTGCGGCAGCGGACGCCCTCGCTGGCGGCGACGCCGCGCGGGTCCCAGCTCACCAGGTCGTACCGCTGGTGCAGCGAGGAGACGACATCGCCGTACGACGGCATCATGGACACGCCCGAGCCGCCGGGGCCGCCGAAGTTGAACAGCAGCGAGCCGATGCGCTGGTCACCGCGGGCCTCGGAGCGGATCAGTGCCAGGCCGATCGTCTCGCCGTCCGGCTCCGACCAGTCCAGCGGCACCTTCAGCGTGGCGCATTGCCAGTCGCCGCCGGGCGCGGGGGAGTCCGCGGTGCCCTCGCAGCCGGCCCAGTCGAGCCGCTGGGCCGTCAGAGAGGAGGGCAGCCCGGAGGGCGCGGCGGCCGTCGGGCGGTCGCCGGCCGTGCCGTCTGCCTTCCCGCCGCTGTCCGATCCGCCGCCGGAGCCGCCGCTGCAGCCCGCCGTCAGCAGTGCGGCGGCGGCCGTCAGAGCCGTCCACCGTACGAAACGCGCCATGTGCACTCCCCCTCGCAGGCCGTCCGCACCGTGCCGCGGATGGCGGTGATGCCATGGTAGGCGGAGCGCGAGACACTCATGGCGGCCTGTGGACAACGTTCTGACCTGCTGGTTAGCCGGGCCTCAGCGGCTGGCCCCGGTGCAGCCCGGGGACGTGGGCCGGGCGTCAGGAGCAGACCGTTCCGGCTGCCGGTGGCCGCCCGTCCAGCAGATAGCCGTCCACCGCCTCCTGCACGCACCGGTTCCCGCTGGTGTACGCCCCGTGTCCCTCGCCCCGGTACGTCAGCTCGACGCCCACCCCCTCGCCCAGCGCCTGCACCATCTTCTGCGTGCCCTCGTAGGGGGTGGCGGGGTCGCCCGTGGTGCCGACGACCAGGATCGGCGGCGCGCCCGGCGCATGGACGTCGGGATGGTCGGCCGCCCCCGCCACCGGCCAGTCGGTGCAGCTCAGCAGGGACCAGGCGAGGTAGTCGCCGAACACGGGGGAGGCGGCGCGGAAGTCGGGCAGCCTCTGCTCCACGTCCTCGGTGTCGTAGCGCGGCTTGTCGTCGGCGCAGTTGATGGCGACGTTGGCAGCCGCGACGTTGCTGTACTCGCCGTTCTCATTGCGGCCGTTCAGCGCGTCCGACAGCGCCATCAGGATCGTTCCGTCACCGTCGTACGCCTGCTCGAGGCCCTCGGTGAGGTACTCCCAGAAGTCCTGCGAGTACAGCGACTGCGCGATGCCGCCGGTCGCGGCGGTCTGGGTCAGCTCGCGCGGGAAGATGCCTGGGATCGGCCGGCGCTCGAGATCGCTCAGCAGCCGGGCGATCCGGTCCTCGACGTCCTGGGGGCTGTCCCCGACCGGGCACTCCTCCACCTGCGAGGTGCAGTGCTCGGCGTAGTTGTCCAGGGCCAGCTGGAAACCCTGTGCCTGCCCCAGAGAGCCCTCCTCCGGCGTCTGCGTCGGGTCCACGACGGCGTCGAAGACGGCGCGGCCCACCCGCTTCGGGAACAGGTGGGCGTAGACGCCGCCGAGCTCGGTGCCGTAGGAGATGCCGAAGTAGTACAGCTTGTCGTCGCCGAGAACCTGGCGCATCAGGTCCATGTCCCGGGCCGTGTCCGTGGTCCGCACATGCGGCAGGATCCGCGCCGAGTGCGTCTCGCAGGCCGCGTTGAACTCCTCCGTGTGGTCCACCAGCTCGCTGCGCTCGGCGGCGTCGTCGGGGGTTGCGTCCTGCTGGAAGTAGCGGTCGAGCTGCCGGTCGTCCAGACAGCGCACCGGCGCGCTGCGGCCGACGCCGCGCGGGTCGAAGCTCACCAGGTCGTAGCGGGTGCGCAAGGTCGCGTAGTCCTGGCCGAAGGCGGGCAGCGTGGTGACACCCGAACCGCCGGGGCCGCCGAAGTTGAAGATCAGCGAGCCGATCCGCCGGTTCTCCCCGCCGCTCGACTGCGCGCGGATCAGCGCGATGCCGATCGTGTCGCCCTCGGGATCGTCCCAGTCGAGGGGTGCCTTCATGGTGGCGCACTGCCAGGTGTCGCCGTCCGGGAGGGGAGAGGGGGCGGGTCCGCCGCCCTGGGCCTCCGACGGCGCCGGGCACGCCTCCCAGCTGAGCTGCTGCCGGGTCAGGTCCTCGTTCCCGGCGTCGTCGCTGCATCCCGCCGACAGGACCGACAGCAGGGCGGCGGTGGTGACGGCGGCTGCGCGCAGCCGGGACCGATACGGCATGCACCCATCGTGGAGTCGGGCGGGGCGAGGCGCTCGGGGCGGAGGCCGTACGGGGTACCTCGCGGGGCGGCGGACCACCCCGCCGGAGCTACAGGGCTTCCTTCCTCGTCAGATGGTTGAAGGCCAGCCACCCCGGCAGGACCGGCAGCCACAGGGTCAGCAGCCGGTACAGCAGGACCGCGGGTGCCGCGACCTCGCTCGGCAGACCGACGGCGATCAGACCGACGGTCAGGGTGGCCTCGACGGCGCCCACACCGCCCGGGGTCGGCGCCGCGGAGCCCAGCGCGTTGCCCGCGAGGAAGACGACGGCGACGGCGGCGAGGCTGATGGAGGTCGACTCGTCGCCGAACGCCCGGATCGAGGCGTCCAGACACATCACGAAGCAGGCGGTGAGCAGCAGCATGCCGCCGATGCCGGTGACCAGCTTCTGCGGGCGCTGGAGCACGTCGAGCATCCGCGGCACCACGCCGGCGAACAGCGACCGCACGCGCGTGACGACGAATTTACGCAGGAACGGCACCGACGTCACGACCAGCACCAGCACCGCCACCGTCAGCAGACCCGCGATGACCGTCCGGGACGGCGACAGCGACGGGGTCTTCTCGATGCCGGTCAGATAGCCGAAGGCCAGCAGCATCAGGATGTGGCAGCCGAGGCCGAACAGCTGCGAGGCGCCGACACTCGCCACCGCGAGCCCCGGGCGCACCCCCGCGCGCTGCAGGAAGCGCGTGTTCAGCGCGACACCGCCGACCGCCGCCGGGGCGACGATCTTCACGAAGGACCCGGCGACCTGTGCGGCCACCGTCCGCAGGAACGGCACCCGCTCGGGTACGAACCCCAGCAGCGCCAGGGCCGCGGCGAGGTAGCTGGCCGCCGAGAACAGCGCGGCCGCGGCCACCCAGCCCCACTCGGCGTTCGCGATCAGCGGGCCGAACTCGATGTGGGTGAGCTGCGTGAGCAGGAAGTACGCGCCGATGGCCCCGGCGATCAGGCTGATCAGGGTGCGCGGCCGGATCCGCTCCAGCCGGACGGGCTCGACGAGCGCCTGTGGCCTGATCCGCAGCACCTCGTGCCGGATCTGGGTGAGCAGATCCTCCTCACGGGCCTCGTCCATGGCCTCGTCCAGGGCCCGCTTCTCGGCCCGGGCCTGCGCACGTACGGTCTTCTTGTCCGGCTTCCTGTCCGGCTCGTGGACCGCGGGTACGGTCCCCTCGCCGGCCGCCTCCGGCCGAGGCTGCCGAGCGTGCCGGGAGGCCTCCAGGACCGCGTCCCGTTCACGCTGCGCCCGCTCCCGGCCAAGCCTGCGCAGCGTCGCGCGAGTGGAGCGGCTCAGCGCGATGGGCTGCAGCATCGGCAGACAGTCCGCCACCGCGTCGGGTCCGAGCACGCCCACCGCCGAGGCCACCGCGCGCTCCGCGCCCACCCGCAGCCCCAGCGTCACCAGGAGCTGGGAGATGTCCATGCGCAGCAGCAGGTCGCCGGCGGCGATCTCGCCGGTGCGCAGATCGGTGATGCTCACCGTGCCGGAACGATCCACCAGAATCGCGTCGCCGACCAGCCTGCGGTGCGCGATCCGCCGGGACTGCAGCGCCCGCACCTGCTCCCAGGTGTCGCGCAGCAGCTCGTCGGTGATCTCCTCGTCCGGCAGCGCGTCGAGGCTGCGTCCGCCGGTGTGCTCGTAGACGAGCATCACGGCATCGGGGCCGAGCTCCGAGGTCGCGATCAGTTTGGGCGCGTTGGCACCGGCAGCGATCGCCGCATAGGCGAGCAGCGCCTCCTGCTCCAGCGCCTGGCGCAGCGACTGCAGACTGCTGCGGGTGGCGAAACCGCGCAGGGTGAGGTTGCGCCACGCGCGGTAGAAGAAGCCCTGCGCCTGCTGCTCCCGGTCGACCACCGTGACGTCCAGCGGCGGACCGTCCTCCAGCGTGACGAAGTACCGCCGGCCGCGGTCGCCGTTCTCGTTGGTGTCCGTGGCGCCCTCTTCGCGCGATGCCGTCACCGGGCGGAATCCGACCGTCCGCAGGCCCGCCATCAGCGTCCGCCCGGTGGGACGGACGTTGGGCGAGCCGACCGCGTACAGCGTTCCGTAGGCGACGGTCCAGCCGATCAGCACCGTCAGGATGATCGAGAACGGCGTGGTGTAGCCGGTGACCAGCATCGAGAAGGCATCGAGGAGCAGCACGATCCAGAGTGCCGCGCGCCACCGCGGTCTGCGGGACATGCCGACGGCGGTCATATAGGCGATGACCGGCGCCAGATAGCCGTGCACCGGGTCGGTGAGGGCGTTGACATCACCCGGCGAGGGCTGGGTGAGCGCATCCTGGATGGAGCCCGGCGCGGCTTCGGCCACCCACAGGTCGGTGGCGAGGGTCACTCCGTGTGCGAGGACCGCGGCGAGCACACCGTCGGCGATCCGCAGCCCGTCCCGCTTGATCAGACGCTCGATCGCGAAGGCGACGGGCACCAGAAGGATCGCGATGCTCGACGCCAGCCCGGCGATCTTGATGAACAGGTCGGGGGCCTGTCCGGTGCCCTTGGTGATGTCCTGTTCCAGGCCGGAGGTGGTGCCGTGCGCGAACGCGGCGATCGCCAGCAGGACCACGACGCCGAGCAGGCCCACCAGGAGCCGCATCAGGTCGGAGGGACGGTGCACGCGCGCGGGGAGGAGCGGTTCGTCGCCCTCCACCTCGTCGATGTGCGTGCTCTCCGTCCCGTCGCCGGGCGGGACCTCGGCGCGGCCGGAGCTCCCCGCGCGCGCGGAATCCGCGCTGTCCGTGCGGCCGGAGTCGGCAGCCGCGCCGCGCCGGCCGGTGTCACGCGCGGAGGCGCTGTCCGTACGTGTGGATTCGTTGTCCGTCTTGTCGGACTTGCTGCGAGCCGTGTCGGCGGTGTCCGGGCGTGACGAAGCCTCAGAGGTGCCCTCCGCGTCCCCGGGGCTCCCGGGCTGCGCACCCTGCTGCTTCATCGACTCTTCTTGCTCTCGTATCACTGGTCACCGCCCGCACGATGGTGGCATGCCGGGCCGACACTCGGGGACATCAGGGTGCATATGCGGGGTCGCACACTCTGCCCGAAGCCCCGGGCCCGGGCGAGGCGTGCGGCCTGGCGCGAACCCCTCGCACTGTCGGTGGGGTGCGGCAGGATGGGGCGGATGAGCGAGGAGAGTCTCCCGGATTACGCCGAGCGGGTCCTGGACGTCACCGAACTGATCCCGCCCGGTCGCGTCATGACCTACGGCGATGTCGCCGAGTGGCTCGCAGAGGGCGGGCCCCGGCAGGTCGGCCGGGTGATGTCCCTCTACGGCGGAGGTGTGCCCTGGTGGCGTGTCGTCCGGGCGGACGGCCGCCTGCTGCCCGGCCACGAACCGGAGGCGCTCCAGCGGTACCGCGCGGAGGGCACGCCCCTGAGAGGCGCGGGCAGGGCCGAGGAGGGCCACCTGCCGCGCCTCGACATGAGACGGGCGCGGTGGGACGGCGGTGAGCACGCGCAGGGTCACACCTGACAGCTTCCGGCATCGAACGGCCCGAGGTGTGACCGGTGATCCGTACGAGGGAATCGGGGCACAACGGGCACGCCAGTGGCATGACGTACGTTCGTGGGGCGAGGGACGCACGTGGCGCGAGCGACGGGAGGGAAGAATCGGAAGCTCTGCTTCCGCCTGTCCCGTCGGCGTAGCGTCACCAGCACGCGTCCCCCTCACCCCGCGGCCACCGCCCACCACACCGGGCGATCGTCCCACCAGCACACCCACCAGGACCGGCGAACCACGTGAGCTCCTCTTCCTCCACCAGGCGCCCGTCGCACCCCCAGGTGCGACGGGGGGCCCGTGGCGCTTACCGTCTGGTCCGTACCCCGCCCGCGCGAGTGGACCCCCCTCATCTGGACGCCGCCCAGCGCGCCGTGGTTGACCACCGCACCGGCCCGCTGCTCGTCCTCGCAGGTCCGGGCACCGGCAAGACGACGACCCTGGTCGAGTCCGTGGCGGCCCGGATCGCCCGCGGCGGCGACCCCGCGCGGATCCTGGTGCTCACCTTCAGCCGCAAGGCGGCGGTCGAACTGCGCGACCGCATGGCGCTGCGCATGGGCGCGGCCCGCGCGCCCCGGGCTACCACGTTCCACTCCTTCGGCTACGCCCTGGTCCGGGCCCACCAGGACAACGAGCTGTTCGTGGAGCCGCTGCGGCTGCTGTCCGGTCCGGAACAGGACGTCACCGTCCGTGAGCTGCTCGCCGGCCAGGCCGACCTGGAACGGCTCGGTCTCGCGCATGTGCGCTGGCCCGACGAGCTGCGCGCCTGCCTGACCACCCGCGGGTTCGCCGACGAGGTCCGCGCGGTCCTCGCCCGCAGCCGCGAGCTGGGTCTCGGCCCGGAGGCCCTGGAGGCCTTCGCCCGGCGCATCGGCCGCCCCGACTGGCAGGCCGCGGCCACGTTTCTCGCCGAGTACCTCGACGTGCTCGACCTGCAGGGGGTGATCGACTACGCGGAACTGGTCCACCGCGCGGTGCTCCTCGCCGGCCGCCCGGAGGTCGCTTCCCGGCTCGCCGCGCAGTACGACGCGGTGTACGTCGACGAGTACCAGGACACCGACCCGGCCCAGACACGGCTGCTGCGAGCACTGGCCGGCGGCGGCCGGACCCTCCTCGCCTTCGGCGATCCCGACCAGTCGATCTACGCCTTCCGTGGCGCCGACGTCAACGGCATCCTGGACTTCCCCGACGCCTTCCCGCGGGCGGACGGCCGCCCCGCCCCCGTCGAGGTCCTGCGCACCTCACGCCGCTCAGGGGCGGCCCTGCTGGCAGCCACCCGTCTGGTGACCCGGCGCATGCCGCTGCCCCGCCTCCCGGCCGACCGGGCACGCGAGCACCGGGAACTCGCCCCGGTACGGGACGGCGGCCGCGTCGAGGTGTTCACGTACCCGACACCCGGTACGGAGCTGGACAACATCGCCGACCTGCTGCGCCGGGCCCACCTGGAGGACGGCGTCCGCTGGAGCGACATGGCCGTCCTGGTGCGCGCGGGCTCGCGCACCATCCCCACGGTCCGCCGCGCGCTCACCGCCGCCGGCGTCCCCCTGGACATCGACGGCGACGACCTCCCGCTGCGCCACGAACCGGCCGTCGCCCCGCTTCTGACCGCGCTGCGGGCGGTCGCGACCGCGGAGGCGTCGCACGCGTCGGAGGTGTCGGAGTCGTACGAGGTGTCGGAGGCGGCGCCGGGCGGCTCCGACGCTGCGGACAGCGCCTCCTGGATAGGCACCGAGACCGCGCTCACCCTGCTCACCTCGCCGCTCGCCGGGATGGACACCGCCGACCTGCGCCGCCTCGGCCGGGCTCTCCGGGAGGAGGAGAGGGCCGCGGGTAACGGCCTGCCGCCGCCCTCGGACGAACTGCTCGCGCGGGCGCTGGCCGAACCCGAGCGGCTGGCCGTGCACGACCCCGGCTACGCCCGCGGTGCCCAGCGGCTCGGCGCCCTGCTCCGCACGGTCCGCGAGCGCCTGGCCGGCGGCGGTACGGCCGAGGAGGCGCTGTGGGACCTGTGGTCGGGCACGCCGTGGCCCGGCCGCCTGGAGCGGGCCGCACGGCGCGGCGGCGCGGCCGGTCGCAACGCCGACCGGGACCTCGACGCCGTGTGCGCACTGTTCGCGGCCTCCGCCCGCGCGGAGGAGCGTGTCGGCGGGAGGGGTGCCCTGCTCTTCCTGGAGGAGGTCGAGGCCGAGGACATCGCCGCCGACACCCTCACCCGGCGCGCTGTCCGCCCCGACGCCGTCCGTCTGATGACCGCCCACCGCGCCAAGGGCCTCGAGTGGCGCCTGGTCGTCGTAGCCGGTGTCCAGGAGGGCCTGTGGCCCGATCTGCGCCGCCGCGGCTCGCTGCTGGAGGCCGACCGGATCGGCCGCGACGGACTCGCCGAGCCGCTCACCCCCGGCGCGCTGCTCGCCGAGGAACGCCGCCTGTTCTACGTGGCCGCCACGCGCGCGCGTGAACGTCTCGTCGTCACCGCGGTCAAGGCACCGGCCGACGACGGCGACCAGCCCTCCCGGTTCCTCACCGAACTGGGCGTCGAACCGCAGGACGTCACCGGCCGCCCGCGCCGCCCCCTGTCCGTCGCCGCACTCGTCGCCGAACTGCGCGCCACGACGGTCGACCCACGGGTCTCCGACGCCCTGCGGGAGGCGGCCGCCCGTCGCCTGGCCCGCCTGGCCGCCCTCACCGACGACGACGGCCGCCCCCTGGTGCCGTCCGCCCACCCCTACCGCTGGTGGGGCATGTTCGAGCCGACCGAGTCCAAGGTGCCGCTGCGCAACCGCGACCAGCCGGTCGTGCTCTCCGGCAGTGCCCTGGACCAGCTCGCCAACACCTGTGCGCTGCAGTGGTTCCTCGGCCGCGAGGTGAAGGCGGACGCCCCCGCCACCGCTGCCCAGGGGTTCGGCAACGTGGTGCACGTCCTCGCCGACGAGGTCGCCTCCGGGCACACCCCCGCCGATCTCGCCGTCCTCATGGAGCGGCTGGACTCGGTGTGGAACGCGCTCGCCTTCGACGCGCCGTGGAAGTCGGAACAGGAGAAGGCCAACGCGCGTGCGGCACTCGAACGCTTCCTGAAGTGGCACGTCATGGACCGGGCCGGGCGCACGTCCGTGGCCAGCGAGCGCGACTTCGACGTCACGCTCCCGGCGGGCGACTACGAGGTGCGCATCCGCGGCCAGATGGACCGTGTCGAGACCGACGGTGAGGGCCGTGCCTACGTCGTCGACTTCAAGACCGGCAAGCAGGCGCCCAGCTCCGCCGAGGTGGCCCGCCACCCCCAGCTCGCCGTCTACCAGCTCGCGGTCGCCCAGGGCGCCGTCGACGACGCCTTCGACGGGGTGCACCCCGCGGCCGGTGGCGCCGAGCTGGTCCAGCTCCGCCAGGGCGCGGCCAAGCGGGACGGCGGCGAGACGCTGCCCAAGGTGCAGGCCCAGGAGCCGCTGGACGGCCAGTGGATCGGTGACCTGCTGGCCACCGCCGCCGGCAAGGTCCTCGACGAACGGTTCACGCCGACCGCCGGCCAGCACTGCACCCACTGCGCCTTCCGGGCGTCGTGCAGCGCGCGGCCCGAGGGGCGCCATGTGGTCGAGTGACGCGGGGCGGACCGGCGCGTGCAGTCCAACGCGGTGCGGCAGGTCTGATGCGGGACCGGTCCGGTAAGGCCCGTCCCGCGCGGCAGGGGCGGCACGGCGGGCCCGCCCGGCGTGCCGCGCACCGGGCGTGACGGATCGCACCACCCGTGCTGACCTGTGCTTCTCCCCGCCCGCAGGGCGATCCGGCATCCGCTGTCAGTGCCCGCCGCTAGCCTCTCTGACGTGCCCGCCAATATCACCGATCCCGAGCAGCTCAAGGAGCTCCTCGGGATTCCGTTCACCCCTGAGCAGACGGCCTGCATCACCGCGCCGCCGGCCCCGCAGGTGATCGTGGCCGGAGCCGGGTCCGGCAAGACCACGGTGATGGCGGCCCGCGTGGTGTGGCTGGTCGGCACCGGTCAGGTCGCCCCCGAGCAGGTGCTCGGCCTCACCTTCACCAACAAGGCCGCCGGTGAACTCGCCGAACGCGTCCGCAGGGCACTGGTCAAGGCGGGCATCACCGACCCCGAGGCCCTGTCCCCACCCGACCCCCACCCCTCGGCCGAGGCGCACCGCGCCGACCCCGCCCGGCCGGCCCCGGACGACCCGCCGGGCGAGCCGGTGATCTCCACCTACCACGCCTTCGCCGGACGCCTGCTGACCGACCACGGCCTGCGCATCGGCCTCGAACCGACGTCCCGTCTGCTCGCCGACGCCACCCGCTACCAGCTCGCCGCGCGGGTACTGCGCGAGGCCCCCGGCCCCTACCCCGCCCTGACCCGCTCCTTCACCGACCTGGTCGCCGACCTCCTGGCCCTCGACGCCGAGCTGGCCGAACACCTCGTACGGCCCGAGGACCTGCGCGCGTGGGACGCCGAACTGCTGCACACCCTCGAGGGGACCAGGCTCACCAACGGCGATCTGCGCAAGGTCCCCGAGGCCGCCGCCGCGCGGCGCGAGCTCGCCGATCTGGTGATCCGCTACCGGGCCGCCAAACGCGAACGCGATCTGCTCGACTTCGGCGACCAGATCGCCCTGTCCGCGCGGCTCGCCGCCCTCCCTGAAGTCGGCCGCATCCTGCGCGACGAGTTCCGCGTCGTCCTCCTCGACGAGTACCAGGACACCTCGGTCGCCCAGCGCATCCTGCTGGCGGGCCTGTTCGGCGGCGGCACCGGTCACCCGGTGACCGCCGTCGGCGACCCCTGCCAGGCGATCTACGGCTGGCGGGGCGCCTCCGTCGCCAACCTCGACGACTTCCCCGAGCACTTCGCGCACACCGACGACCGCCCCGCCACCCGCCAAGCGCTCGGTGAGAACCGCCGCAGCGGCGGCCGCCTCCTCGACCTCGCCAACGGACTCGCCGAACCGCTGCGCGCCATGCACGCGGGCGTGCAGGCCCTCCGCCCCGCCCCCGGAGCCGAGCGCGAAGGCATGGTGCGCTGCGCCCTGCTGCCCACCCACACCGAGGAGATCGACTGGCTCGCCGACTCCGTCGCCCACCTCGTGGGCACCGGCACACCGCCCGGCGAGATCGCCGTCCTGTGCCGCACGGCCACCGACTTCGCCGAGATCCAGGGCGCCCTGGTGGCCCGCGACGTCCCCGTGGAGGTGGTGGGCCTCTCCGGACTGCTGCACCTGCCCGAGGTGGCCGACCTGGTCGCGGTCTGCGAGGTTCTGCAGGACCCCGGAGCCAACGCCGCCCTGGTGCGGCTGCTAACCGGCCCGCGCTGGCGCATCGGTCCGCGCGACCTCGCCCTCCTGGGCCGCCGCGCCCGGCTCCTCGTCACCCACACCCGCGTGGACGGCGACGACGACCCCGACCGGCGCCTCGCGGCCGCGGTCGAGGGCGTCGACCCGTCCGAGGTGATATCGCTGGCCGACGCCCTCGACACGTTCCTGGAGACACCCCTGGACGCCGCCGGGGACGACGGCGGGCTGCCGTTCTCGCCGGACGCGCGGGTGCGCTTCGCCCGGCTCGCCACCGAACTGCGCGAGCTGCGCCGCTCCCTGTCCGACCCGCTGATGGACGTACTGCACCGGGTCCTCGCCGTCACCGGTCTGGAGGTCGAGCTGTCGGCGTCCCCGCACGCGCTGGCGGCCCGCCGCCGCGAGACCCTGGCGAACTTCCTGGACACTGCCGCCTCCTTCGCCGCGAGCGACAACGAGGCCACGCTCCTCGCCTTCCTCGGATTCCTGCGAACCGCCGCCCAGTACGAGAAGGGTCTCGACAACGCCCTCCCCGGCGGGGAGAACACCGTCAAGGTCCTCACCGCACACCGGTCCAAGGGCCTGGAGTGGGACGTGGTCGCCGTCCCCGGGCTGGTCACCGGCGCCTTCCCCGGCAGCCGGGGCCGCGAGAAGTGGACCGCGCAGGGCAAGGCGCTTCCCCACGGGCTGCGCGGCGACGCCGGCACTCTGCCCGACGTCGCCTCCTGGGACTCCCGCGGGCTGAAGGACTTCCACGAGGCCATGAAGGACCACCAGCACACCGAGGAACTGCGCCTCGGCTACGTCACCTTCACCCGGCCCCGCTCCCTGCTCCTGGGCTCGGGCCACTGGTGGGGCCCCACCCAGAAGCGGCCCCGGGGACCGTCCGGCTTCCTCCAGGCCCTGTACGATCACTGCGCCGCCGGCCACGGCGAGATCGAGGCCTGGGCGGACGAACCGGCCGAGGACGAGGAGAATCCCGTCCTGCACCGAGCCGCCGTCGAGCAGGCCTGGCCGCTGCCGCTGGACGGGACGGCCCTGGCCCGGCGCCGGGCCGCCGCCGACACCGTCCTCGCCCATCTGGAGCGCCTCGCAGCCCAGGACCCCACCCACCCCACAGCCGTACCCGACCCGGACACGTACGAGGACCCCGACTGGCCCCCGCCACCCGAGGACGACGAGCCGCCCTACGACGGGGACCCCTACGACGGGGACCCCTACGACGAGGACCCCTACGACGAGCCGCCTGACGACGAGCCGCTCCAGGACCCGGACCCCGTCCCCGGCGGGCCCGACACGGGCGCCGAACCCGGTCCGGGCGCAGCGGCCCAGGACCCGCCGGCCACCACCCGCGCCACCGTCCCGCGCCAGGCGACGGCCCCGAAGCAGCCCGTGACGGACACCGCACCTCCGCCGGGACACGGTGCCCTCACCCCCGAGGAAGCCCGCACCGTCGCCTCCTGGGACCGCGACCTCGACGCCCTCGCCGGTGAGCTCCTGCGCGCGCGGGACAGCGTGACCGAGGTGCCGCTGCCCACCTCCCTCACCGCATCCCAGCTGCTGCTCCTCGCCGCCGACCCCGACGGCCTCGCCCAGGAACTGGCCCGCCCCATGCCCCGGCCGCCGCAGCCCGCAGCCCGCCGCGGCACCCGCTTCCACGCCTGGGTCGAGGCCCGCTTCGAGGCGCTGACGCTGCCCATGCTGGAACCGGACGAGCTGCCCGGCAGCGACGCCGAGATCGCCGACGAACAGGACCTGGAGGCCCTCAAGGAAGCCTTCGAGCGAACCGAGTACGCCCGGCGCACCCCCTACCGCGTCGAGACCCCCTTCCAGCTCGCGATCGCCGGCCGCGTCGTACGGGGCCGTATCGACGCCGTCTACCGGCACGGCGACGGGGACACGGCCACGTACGAGATCGTCGACTGGAAGACCCATCGCGCCCACACGGCGGACCCCCTCCAGCTCGCGGTGTACCGGCTGGCCTGGGCCGAGCAGCAGGGCGTGCCCCCCGAGTCGGTGACGGCCGCCTTCCTGTACGTACGAAGCGGCGAGGTCGTTCGCCCCGAGGGGCTCCCGGACCGCGCAGCACTGGAGCGCCTGCTGCGCGACGGGCCGTGCGGTGACGAACCGCACGATCGGGGTGTCGGTGCCGGCCGATAGGCTCGTGACCATGAGCAAGCCCGTTGACAGTGCCGTCAGCGCCGTCCGCACGTGTGTCGAGCACCACCGCGCCGCCTTCCTCGCCGACCTGACCGAGTGGCTGCGCATCCCGTCCGTGTCGGCCCAGCCCGACCATGCGCCGGACGTACGCCGCAGCGCCGACTGGCTCGCCGCCAAGCTGACCGGGACCGGCTTCCCGACGGCCGAGGTCTGGGAGACGCCGGGCGCGCCGGCCGTCTACGCCGAGTGGCCCGCCGACGACCCCCACGCCCCCACCGTCCTCGTCTACGGACACCACGACGTGCAGCCCGCCGCCCGCGAGGACGGCTGGAGCAGCGAGCCCTTCGAGCCCGTCGTCCGGGACGGCCGCCTCTACGCGCGAGGTGCGGCCGACGACAAGGGCCAGGTGTTCTTCCACACACTCGGCGTCCGGGCCCACCTCGCCGCCACCGGCCGCACCGCCCCGGCCGTCACCCTCAAGCTGCTGATCGAGGGCGAGGAGGAGTCCGGCTCCCCGCACTTCCGCGCCCTCGTCGAAGAGCACGCCGAGCGGCTCGCCGCCGATGCCGTGATCGTCTCCGACACCGGCATGTGGTCCGAGCACACCCCCACGGTGTGCACCGGCATGCGCGGCCTCGCCGAGTGCGAGATCCGGCTGTACGGCCCCGACCAGGACATCCACTCCGGTTCCTTCGGCGGCGCGGTACCCAATCCGGCCACCGCCGCCGCCCGACTCGTCGCCGCCCTGCACGACGAGCACGCGCGCGTGGCGATCCCCGGCTTCTACGACGGTGTGATCGAGCTCACCGACCGGGAGCGCGAGCTCTTCGCCGAGCTGCCCTTCGACGAGGGCCGGTGGCTGCGCACGGCAAAGTCGCACGCCGTCCACGGCGAGGCCGGCCACACCACCCTGGAGCGCATCTGGGCCCGCCCCACCGCCGAGGTCAACGGCATCGGCGGCGGCTACCAGGGCCCCGGAAGCAAGACGATCATCCCGTCCTCGGCCATGGTGAAGCTCTCCTTCCGGCTGGTCGCGGGCCAGGACCCCGGCCACATCGAGAAGGCCGTCCGCGCCTGGGCAGCCGGCCAGCTGCCCGCCGGGATCCGCGAAGAGATCACCTTCGGCCCCGCCACACGCCCGTGCCTGACGCCGCTGGACCATCCCGCGCTGCAGTCCGTGGTGCGCGCGATGGGCCGCGCCTTCGAACAGCCGGTCCGGTTCACCCGAGAGGGCGGCTCCGGACCCGCCGCCGACCTCCAGGAGGTCCTCGGCACCCCGGTGCTCTTCCTGGGCGTCTCCGTCCCCTCCGACGGCTGGCACGCCCCGAACGAGAAGGTCGAGCTCGACCTGCTGTTCAAGGGGGTGGAGACCTCCGCGTACCTGTGGGGCGACCTGGCCGAGCACTGGCGTCATGCGCCCTGAGCGCCGGGCGCCGTCCGGACGGGTGTCCCGTTCGGGGCACACTGGAGGAGCCGTCCCGCACCGCCGAGCCCTCCCGGACCCCGTCACCACCCGCCGCAGGACCCGCTGAACCCGCCCGCCGAACCGACCGCCGCACCGGGGGAGTTGGAAGCACCCGTGACCACCTGGACCGACCACACCGCCGAACACCCCATCTCGCTCACCGCCCCGAGCGGTATCGACCGGGCCGCGCACCACCGGCTCGACGAGGCCTGGCTCGCGGCGGCGTGGAGCCACCCGTCCACCCGCTGCTTCGTGGTCTCCGGCGGTCAGGTCCTCATCGACGAGACACCCGACGGGCGCACCGAGCTCGTCATGACCCCGTCCTTCGAGGCCCCGCTCACCGAGGCGCACCGCTACTTCCTGGGTACCGACGAGGACGGGGTGAGCTACTTCGCCCTCCAGAAGGACTCGCTCCCCGGCCGCATGGACCAGTCGGCGCGCCCGGCCGGGCTGCGGGAGGCAGGGCTGCTGCTGTCGCCGCGGGACGCCGGCCTGATGGTGCATGCGGTGGGGCTGGAGAACTGGCAGCGCACCCACCGCTTCTGTTCCCGCTGCGGTGAGCGCACCGTCATCGCCGCGGCCGGTCACATCCGCCGGTGCCCCGCCTGCGGGGCCGAGCACTATCCGCGCACCGACCCGGCCGTGATCATGGCCGTCACCGACGAGAGCGACCGCATACTGCTCGGCCGCCAGGTCCACTGGCCCGAGGGCCGCTTCTCCACGCTCGCGGGCTTCGTCGAGCCCGGCGAGTCCATCGAGCAGTCGGTGCGCCGCGAGGTCTACGAGGAGGCCGGCCTCACCGTCGGCCGGGTCGAGTACATCGCCAGCCAGCCCTGGCCCTTCCCGTCCAGCCTCATGCTGGGCTTCCTGGCCCGGGCGACCTCCACCGACATCACCGTCGACGGCGACGAGATCCACGAGGCCCGCTGGTTCTCCCGTGACGAGCTGACCGCCGCCTTCGAGTCGGGCGAGGTGCTGCCGCCCTACGGCATCTCGATCGCGGCCCGCCTGATCGAGATGTGGTACGGCAGGCCACTGCCGACGCGGGGCTTCGTCTGACACCCCGGCCCGGCGCAGGGCGCGGCACGGCCGAGGGGGGGGGGGGGGGGGGGGGGGGGCGCCCCCCCCCCCCCCCCCCCCCCCCCCCCCCCCCCCCCCCCCCCCCCCC
>NZ_JBAGKH010000044.1:0-39676 GCF_036689765.1 Streptomyces poriticola | reverse complement strand
CGGCCCGGGGCCCCCCCCCGGCTCCCACGGGCTCGCCGGCGTCAGGAGACGCCGGCGTTGAGGAAGATGCCGCCGTCGACCACCAGCGTCTGGCCGGTGACCCAGTCGGACTGGTCGGAGGTGAGGAACGCGACGGCCCCGCCGATGTCGGAGGGCACACCGAGCCGCTTGAGCGGATACGCGGCCGACGCCTCCTCCTCGCGGCCCTCGTACAGGGCCTGCGCGAACTTGGTCTTCACCACGGCCGGGGCGATCGCGTTGACCCGCACCCCGGGCGCGAACTCGTGCGCCAGCTGCACGGTCAGGTTGATCATCGCGGCCTTGCTGACGCCGTAGGCTCCGATGAACGGGGAGGGCGCGAGGCCGGCGACGGAGGCGATGTTGACGATCGCGCCGCCGTTGTCCTTCTGCCACGCGTGCCAGGTGCGCTGGGCGAAGCCGAGCGCCGAGACGACGTTGGTCTCGAAGACCTTGCGCGCGACGTCCAGGTCGAGGTCGGCGATCGGCCCGAAGACCGGGTTCGTGCCGGCGTTGTTGACCAGGTGGTCGACGCGGCCGAAGGCCTCCATGGTGCGCTCGACGGCGGCGGCCTGGTGGGCCTCGTCGTGGGCCTTGCCGGCGACGCCGATGACCCGGTCGGCGCCGAGCCGCTCGACGGCCTCCTTCAGTGCGTCCTCGTTGCGGCCGGTGATGCACACCCGGTCGCCGCGTGCGACCAGCGCCTCGGCGACGCCGTAGCCGATGCCGCGGCTGGCGCCGGTGACGAGGGCGACCTTGCCCGACAGCTCGGGCAGTTCCTGGGAAGTCATGGTTCTGGTGCCCCGTTCCTGCTAGTCGAGCGGTCCGCCGGCCACGTACAGCACCTGGCCGGAGACGAAGCCGGCCGCCTCGCCGGTGAAGAAGGCGATGGCGTTGGCGATGTCGTCGGACTCGCCGACGCGCTGGACCGGGATCTGGGTGGCCGCGGCGGCCTTGAAGTCCTCGAAGCCCATGCCCATGCGTGCGGCGGTGGCGGCGGTCATCTCGGTGGCGATGAAGCCCGGGGCGACGGCGTTGGCGGTGACGCCGAACTTGCCGAGCTCCTTGGCGAGCGTCTTGGTGAAGCCCTGGAGACCGGCCTTGGCGGCGGAGTAGTTGACCTGGCCGCGGTTGCCGAGCGCGGACGAGGAGGACAGGTTGACGATGCGGCCGAAGCCGGCGTCCACCATGTGCTTCTGGCAGGCCTTGGACATCAGGAAGGCGCCGCGCAGATGGACGTTCATGACCGTGTCCCACTCGGAGACGCTCATCTTGAACAGCAGGTTGTCACGCAGCACGCCCGCGTTGTTGACGAGGATCGTCGGCGCGCCCAGCTCCTCGGCGATCCGGGCCACGGCCGTCTCGACCTGGGCCTCGTCGGAGACGTCGCAGCCGACCGCGATCGCCGTGCCGCCGGCCGCGGTGATCTTCTCCACGGTGTCCTTGCAGGCGGCCTCGTCGAGGTCGAGCACGGCGACGGCTCGGCCCTCGGCGGCCAGTCGTACGGCGGTGGCGGCGCCGATGCCGCGCGCGGCACCGGTGACGACGGCGACCCGCTGATCAGTGGTGGACATGCTGCTTCTCCTCAGTCCCGGGGATGCGGCTCCTGCGGCCCGCCCGCGGTGAGCGACCGCTTAGTACCTCCAGCAGACGTGACGCTAGAAGCCATGGCACCCGGTGTCAACGGGACACCGGTGGGTGTGATCCATTACCTGGTCCGCGACGGTGGTGCCGCTCGGTGACTCCCCCGTTCGGCCCAGGGTGACGCGCCCGCGTGCCGAGGGAGCCCATAGCGTCGAGGCGCGAGCCACTCGGGGCCGACAGCTCGGGGCCGAAAGGAGGCGTCCATGCGCCCTCGAAGGACTGCCGCGGGCCTGCTGATCGCCGTGACGGCCGCGCTGCCGGCGGCCGGTGCGGCGCACGGCCAGGACGAGTCGCCGGTGCGGGGCGGCACCGACCCCACCATCTCCGCGACCCGGCGCCCCAACCCGGCCGCCACGACGAACGCCATTCCGCCCCCGCCCGTGGCTCCGACCACGCCTGCTCCCGCGGCCCCGGCCACCTCCGCACCTCCTGCGGCCACTGCCACCCCCGCCCCGGCCACCGCCGCCCCGACGCGCGGGGTGCGCGGCGGGGTCGGCGGTGCGTCGACGGCCGGACCGAGCGGCTGGGACGTCGGGATCGGCCTGGTCCTGGTCACGGGCGCCGCGGTCGCCGCCGGGTACACGGTGCGGCGCCGCCGGCGCTCCTGATCATCGACGGACCATCGACGGGTGATGTTCCCGTACGGCGCTGGTCCGGTGCCGGTACGGTCCCGATCCTGCACGGCGGGGGGCGGCGCGGCGCCGTGCCGCCCCCCATGGCCTGCCCACGGCCTACCGGACCAGCAGTTCCAGGAGCCGCTCCGCCTCGGCCGCCGGGTCGGCGGTGAGGCCGGTGTGGACCGGGCCGGGCTGGACGACGGTGGAGCGGGGGGCGATCAGCCAGCGGAAGCGGCGACCCGGGTCGTCCGGGGCGGCCTGGCCCGCGGCCTCGCCGCCGGTGCACACACCCTCCACGGCACGCAGCGCTGCGCGCACGCCGGGGACGTCCGCGCGGGGGTCCAGGGCCAGCAGCCGGGCCTCGTCGAGGTGGGTGCGGGCGGCGACGTAGGACCTGGCGCGGCAGTAGACGAGCACGCCGGCGTTGATGCACTCGCCGCGCTCGACGCGGGGGACGATGCGCAGCAGCGCGTACTCGTAGACGTGCCGGCCGTGGCCGCTGGACTCGTCGTTCACTTCAGTCCCTCGATCCGGGTGTGGACGGTGGCCGCGCGGGTCAGCAGGGGCCGGGCGTAGGCCCGCCGGAGGTCGTCGGGGGACGCGAACCCCGGCTCGCCGGCCAGCCAGACGTCCGGGATCTCGGCGGTGACCTCGGCGAGGAGGTCCTCGGTGACCCGGGGGGCGAGGTCGGCCGCGGCGGCGGCGACGTCCGGGGCGAAGGGGGCCAGCGCGTGGTCGGAGGCGTCGTAGGAGCGGGCGGCGGAGGCCTCGGCCCCGGGCCAGTGGTGCTGCCAGATCATGGTGGCGCCGTGGTCGATGAGCCATGTCGCGCCGCGCCAGTGCAGCAGGTTGGGATTGCGCCAGGAGCGGTCGACGTTGTTGACCAGCGCGTCGAACCAGACGATCCGCCCGGCCTCCTCGGCGCTCACCGTGAAGGCCAGCGGATCGAACCCGAGCGCGCCGGAGAGGAACTCCATGCCGAGGTTGGTCCCGGCGCTGCCCTTGAGGAGCTCCTGCACCTGGGGGTCGGGTTCGCCGAGCCCCAGGACCGGGTCGAGGCCGACGGTCACCAGGCGGGGCATCCGCAGGCCGAGCCGCCGGGCGAGTTCGCCGCAGACCACCTCGGCGACCAGGGTCTTGCGGCCCTGGCCGGCGCCGGTGAACTTCAGGACGTAGGTCCCGAGGTCGTCGGTCTCGAGATCGTCGGTCTCCACGAGTCCCGGCAGCGAGCCGCCCTCACGCAAGGGCGCGATGTAGCGGGTCGCGATCACTTCCTTGAGCATCGCCCCAGGTTACCGGCGTGCCTGCGCACGCTCGGGGCAGCCGCCTGGCACGGTCGGATGCGGCCGACAGGATGTCGGCGGCCGTGCCTTACGGCCGTCCGACCCCCGTCGGGGCAGCATCGTCACACGGCCTGAACGGCATGTGCCCGAGGGCCGTACCACTCGGCAGATCAGGATCCGTCCCCCGGAAGGGAACCACAGGCATGACCAGCGCATCGCTTCAGCCCGTATCGGGACCGGCCCGTCGCACCGTCGTCGCGGCAGCAGGAGCGGCGGGCCTCGCCGTCGCGCTGACCGCGTGCGGAGACTCGGACGACAGCGCGTCGAACGCGACCGGTTCCACCGGCGGATCGGCCGACGCAGGTTCCTCCGGCACCGGCGGCACCTCGGGCGGCGGTGAGGACGTCGGGGCCGGGGCCGCGCTCGCGGCGGTCTCCGACATTCCCGAGGGCGGCGGGAAGGTGTTCGCCGACCAGAAGGTCGTGGTCACCCAGCCGGCCGCGGGTGACTTCAAGGCGTTCTCGGCGACGTGCACCCACCAGGGGTGCGCGGTGAAGAGCGTGGCCGACGGGGTCATCAACTGCCCCTGCCACAACAGCAACTTCTCCATCGCGGACGGCAGTGTGCAGAGCGGTCCGGCCACCCAGCCGCTGCCCGCGGTGCAGATCGCCGTCAGCGGGGACTCAATCAAGCTGGCGTGACCGGCGCCGTAGCCGTCCCAGCACCTCGTCGGTGGTGGCGAGGGTGGCCACCAGGGCCAGCGTGTTGCGGATCACCGCGGAGGTGTAAGCGGAGGGCACCCCCGCGATGGCGTCCGTCGGCACGACGGCGGTGTAGCCGTGGTTCACGGCGTCGAACACGGCGTTGGGTATCGCCACGTTGGCGGAGACCCCGGTCACGACCAGGGTGCGGCAGCCGAGGTTGCGCAGCAGCGCGTCGACACCGGTGCCGTGGAGGGGCGAGAGCCCGTGCAGCCGCCGTACGACGAGGTCCTCCTCGGCGACCTCGACGGGCGGCGCGACCCGGACCGCGGCGGTGCCCGGGAGCTGCTGCACGGGCAGCCGTTCGGCGGCGCGGAACAGCCGGGCGTTGCGCCCGCTGCCGCGCCCGTCGGGGCGGCGCTCGGCGATGGCGTGGATCACCTGCATGCCGCTCGCGTGGGCGGCGGCGACCAGCTTGGCCACGTTGGCGAGCGCCCCCGACGAGCGGGCCTCGCGGGCGAGTTCGGGCAGGGCGCTGTCCGGGCCCACGACACCCTGCTGGCACTCGACGGTGAGCAGCACCGCGGTGGCGGGATCGAGCAGTTCGCCGAGACGGTCGGACGAGGACACGGTGCCTCCTGCGGAGGTGGAAAAGGGGGACGGCGAGCGCGGAGCGGCGAGGGTAGCCGCCGTTGCGTACGGACGGAAGACGACTCATTCTTCTCTGACGTGGTGTCAGCGAACCGTTGCGGGTTCTCCCTGGGCGAGCGGGCCGGGCACGCCGGCGCGACGTGGGAGAAGAAGGAGGGGCCGTATGACCGTCACTCAGCGCCGGGGCCGGAAGATCATGATGACGCCCGGTGAGCTGGACGCGTTCCTCACCGCGGAGCGCACCTGCCGCGTCGCCACGGTGTCCGCCGACGGCGCGCCGCACGTGAGCACGCTGTGGTTCGCCTGGGACGGCGGCTCGATGTGGCTGTACTCGGTGGTGCGCAGCAAGCGCTGGGCGGACCTCGCCCGCGACCCCCGGGTGGCGATCGTGGTCGACACCGGCGAGGAGTACGACGAACTGCGCGGCGTCGAGCTGTCCGGGCGGGCGGTGCGCGTGGGCGAGGTACCGCGCACCGGGGAGCTGTGCGCCGAGCTGGACCTGCCCGAGACGCTGTTCGCCCGCAAGAACTTCGGCCTGGAGGAGATGCCGCACGACGGCCGGCACGCCTGGCTGCGGCTGACCCCGGAGCGGGTGGTCTCCTGGGACTTCCGCAAGCTGGCGGGTCGGTAGGACGCTGGGCGGCGGGCGGCGGTCAGGCGAGCAGCTCCGCCGCCGCACGCAGGGCGTCCACCGCGGCGCGGATCGACGGGCGGCGGTCGGCGTCCGCGCGCCACACGACGTAGACGTGCCGGCGCACGCGCTGCTTGACCGGGACGGTGATGACGCCGGGGGGCATCGGGTGTCGTCCCAGCAGCGGGGCGATGCAGACGCCGAGTCCCGCGGCGACCAGGCCGAGCTGGGTGTGGGTCTCGGCGGCCCGATGCCCGATGATCGGCTCGATGCCCCGGGAGCGCAGGGTGAAGATCAGCCACTCGTGGCAGAACTCGCCCTCGCCCCAGGTGATCCACTCGTCCTCCGCGAACTCGGTGAGGTCCACCTCCGCGCGCCCGGCGAACCGGTGGCCGTCCGGCATGGCGACGTCCGCCGGGTCGTCCATGATGGACGCCTTGACCAGGCCGTCGGGCAGCGGCAGCGGTTTGTTGTACCAGTCCAGGACCACGGCGAGGTCGAGGTCGCCGCGCACCACGCCGGAGATGCCGCGCTCGGGCTCCAGCTCGCAGGAGCGGACCCGCAGCGCCGGGTGGGCGGCACGCAGATCGGCGAGCACGGTGGGGAACAGCCCGCGTGCGGCGGTCGGGAACGCCGATACCCTCAGCTCGCCCACCACCTCTCCGCGCTGCGCCTCCAGGTCGGACTGGGCCAGTTCGACCTGGGACAGGATGCGCGCGGCGTGCTCGGCGAGAAGCCGGCCCGCGTCCGTGAGCCGGACGCCCCGGCCGTTCCTGGCCAGCAGCTGCTGGCCGACCTCGCGCTCCAGCTTGGACATCTGCTGCGAGACGGCCGAGGTCGTGATGTGCAGCCCCTCGGCGGCGCCGCTGACCGATCCGTGCCGGGCGAGGGCGTCCAGGGTGCGCAGACGCTCCAGGTTCAACATGTAAGCGACCCTACGAGATCCCGAGCGCGGAATTCCCGGGATGCTACGAGGTATGCCCGCATCGTCGCGGGCCGCCCTGCGGGGCCGCCACTGCCGGGCCCGCGGTCACGGGGCGTACGAGACGGCCACCCTCCCGGGGGCGGACGCAAGCCGCAGCCCGACCTCCACGAGGGCCCAGCCGAGCCGGGTCCGGAGATCCCGTCGGCAGCGCGCGGCGGCGGCGAGGCGGTACGCGTCGGCCTCGGCCCGGAGTTCGGTGGCGCGGGCATGGTGCAGTGCGAGGTGGACCTCGGGGTGCATCAAGTGGCCTCTCTGTCCGGTGAGTCATGTGTGCCATGCGCGTCATGTGTGCCATATGAGCCATGTGGCTCCGGCGAGTCCGCCGCGCCCGTGCCGGCCCGGAAGGGAAG
Source organism: Streptomyces poriticola (assembly GCF_036689765.1). NCBI lineage: Bacteria > Bacillati > Actinomycetota > Actinomycetes > Kitasatosporales > Streptomycetaceae > Streptomyces > Streptomyces poriticola. The sequence continues at coordinate 32,796 of NZ_JBAGKH010000044.1, read as the reverse complement.
GACGTGGGTGTGGATGCGCACCTGCTCCGCCTCCGGCGTACCGGCTCCGGCTGCCGGTGTGCGGTAGCTCTCCACGAGGTCGTGCATCTTCTCGACGAGTTCGGAGGCGAGTCGGGGCGTGAGGCTCAGCGTCCAGTCGCTCATGTCCGACGCGCGGTTCCATTCCTCGGACCAGTCCTCGCGGGTGCCGAGCCAGGTGGCCAGCTCCGCGGTGTGATGGTTCGCGACCTCGTGCAGGAACAGGTCGGCGGCGCCGCGCACCTCGGGGTCGGCGTTCCGGAGCAGCGTCTCGTCGAAGCGCACGCCCATGTGCGCCGCCTTCCACCAGCGCTCCCGCCCCTTGCCACGCCCCGGCGCGTCCTCGACGAAGCCGTGCGCGGCGAGCTGACGCAGGTGGTAGCTGGTGGCCCCGCTGGACTCGCCGAGTTTCCCGGCCAGTTGGGACGCGGTGGCGGGTCCCCCGTGCCGCAGGGCGTTCAGCAGCCGCATCCGGAGCGGATGTGCGAGGCCGCGCAGCGAGCGGGCGTCGAGGCTGCGGACCGGCCGGTCGTGTGGCTCGTTCATACGCACGACCATAGTCATGCAAAGAATGCTATGCAACCACTCCTTTGCAACGAGTTCTTTGCCAGGTGTCCGGCACCGGCGGATCACGCGTGACTGGGCGGTGGGGCCGGGTCCGGCCCCAGGGCGGCGGCGACCGCGTCCGCCAGCGGGGCGATCTCACCCTCGGTCAGCGTGGAGACGGTGACGCGGATGCCGGGAGGGGCGGCGATACGGAAGCGCGCGCCGGGGGCGACCGCCCAGCCGGCGTGCAGCAGCCGGACGACGGCGCCGGTCTCGTCCGGCACGGGGATCCAGACGTTCAGGCCGCTGCGGCCGTGCGCGGCGATCCCGCGCTCGGCGAGGGCACCGAGGAGCGCGTCCCGGCGCCGCCCGTACGCCGCCGCCACCCCCGCGGAGTCCACCGCGCCGTCGGCCCACAACCGGGCCACCGCCCGCTGGACGATGCGACTGACCCATCCGGGCCCGAGGCGCTGCCGGCCGCGCACCCGGTCGAGCGTGACCGCGTCCCCGGTGAGCACGGCCAGCCGCAGGTCGGGGCCGTAGGCCTTGGCCGCGGAGCGGACGAGGGCCCAGTGGTGCGTCGTCCCCGCGAGCGGGTGCAGGGGGAGCCCGGCGATGCCATGCCCGTGGTCGTCCTCGATCAGCAGGGTCCCGGGGTGGTCACGCAGCACGGACCGCAGGGCACGCGCGCGCGTGGCGCTCAGCGCGGCACCGGTCGGGTTCTGCGCCCGGTCGGTGACGACCAGGGCGCGGGCACCGGCGGACAGCGCCCGGCGCACGTCGGCGGGCAGCGGACCCTCGTCGTCGACGCCGACGGGCACCGTGCGCAGCCCGAGCGCCGGGACGAGGTCGAGCAGGCCGCCCCAGCCCGGATCCTCGACGGCGACGGCGTCCCCCGGCCTGAGGTGCGCGGCGAACACCCGCTCCATGGCGTCCAGCGCCCCGGACACGGCAGCCACCGGTCCGTCCGGCACCCCGTCCGCGTCCAGCCCGGCCCGGGCCAGGCGGGCCAGCTCCGGCTCGACGGCCGGCTGCCCGTACAGCACCGGCTCCCGGTCGCCCTGCTCGGCCGCCGCGGCGAACGCGGGGCCCAGCGCGGGAAGCAGCGCCGGATCGGGATTGCCCTCGGACAGGTCCCGCCCGCCCTCGGGCACCTCCACCCGGATGAACTCCCGGCCCGTGGTGGCCGGCCGGGACCGCACCCGGCTCCCCCGACGTCCGGCCGTCTCGATGACCCCGCGCTCGCGCAGGGTGCGATACGCGGCGGCCACGGTGTTGGGGTTCACCCCGAGCCGCTCCGCCAGCTCCCTCATCGGGGGAAGCAGTTGCCCCGGCTGCAGCTCACCCGCGCCCACCGCGCGCTCGACACTCGCGGAGATCTCCACTGCACGCCGGCCGACGATCCGATACTCTCCTAGCACAAACAATATTATGCACTAGTGCAATGGAGACGACATGCCGGGGACCGCACAGCCGCCGTCACAGCCGCCGCCCGCCTACACCCCCACCGACCGCACCGTCCCGACCCGCTCCGCCGACCGGGCCTCGTACGACCGGGAGCTGGTGCACGCGATACTCGACGAGGCCTGCGTCTGCCACCTCGGCTTCGTGCGCGACGGCGCACCGGTGGTGCTGCCCACGCTGTACGGCCGGGTCGGCGAGCGCCTCTACGTGCACGGTTCGACGGGCTCCCGCCCGCTGCGGATGGCGGGCGCGGCCGACCCGGGCCTTCCGGTGTGCCTGACGGTCACGCATGTCGACGCCCTGGTGCTGGCCCGCTCCGCCTTCCACCACTCGATCAACTACCGCTCGGTGGTGGTGCACGGCACCGCGTACGACGTCACCGACCCCGGCGAGAAGCGCGCGGCCCTGGACGCCCTGGTCGACCAGGTGGTCCCGGGCCGGTCCGCCGACATGCGGGGGGCGAACAAGAAGGAGCTCGCCGCGACCGCCGTCCTCCGCCTGGACCTGGACGAGGTCTCCGCCAAGCTCCGCACCGGCGGCGTCAACGACGACCCCGAGGACCTCTCCCTGCCCCACTGGGCCGGCCTGGTCCCGCTCGTCCGGGGCTACGGCACGCCGGTCCCCGACCCGGACCTGGCTCCCGGCACCCGGCTGCCGGACTACCTGACGGCCCGATAGTCCGGCAGCCCGGCCGGAGCTGTCCCGGTCAGGCGAGTACCGGTCGCTCCCCTGGGACTCGCGCGCCGCGGGCCTCGGCGACCGCGAGCCCGCCGACCGAGCCGAGCATCAGCAGGGTGCCGGCCACGGTCGCGGTCGTGAGGTGCTCACCGAGCAGCACGACCGCGAGGACGGCCGCACCGACCGGCTCGAGGAGCATGATCACGGACACGGTGGCGGACCGTACGACGGCGGCGCCCGCGAAGTACAGGCCGTAGGCGAGGGCGGTCGGGACGGCCGCGACGTAACCCACCAGCCACAGCAGCCGGACGGGCTCCGCGGTGTACGGCACCAGCCCCTCGGCCAGCGCCAGGGGCAGCAGCAACAGGCTGGTGACGGCGAAGGCCCCGGCGGAGGTGCCGGCGGCGTCCGCCTCGCCGTCCCGGCCCCACCAGCGGGTCAGCAGCGTCATCGCCGAGTATCCGGCGGCGGACAGCAGGGCGAGGAGTACGCCGGGCAGACGGACGGTGGCGCTGCCGCCGCCGAGCACCAGAACAGCGAGTCCGGCGAGCGCCCCGGTCACGGCGGCGACCCCGCCCCGCCCCAGCCGCTCCCCCAGCGCCGACCGCGCCCCGAGCGCGATCAGCACCGGCCCGGCGCCGAGGGTGACGACCGTGGCCACGGCGAGCCCGGTGGCCTGCACCGCGGCGAAGTAGGCGGTCTGGAACACCGCCAGCCCGATCCCGGTGACGACGGCGCGCAGCACCCTGCCGCGCAGCGGTACGGCACCGGCGCTCCGGCTCCGCGGGCGGCGTACCAGGCGCCGGGCGGCCAGGAGGAGGACGAGCCCGGCGGCGCAGCGCCAGAAGGACAGGGCGACCGGCCCCATGTCGCTGGTGCGGTAGACCAGCGAGGCGGCGGCGCCCGCGGTGCCCCAGGCGGCACCGGCGACGATCAGATACAGCAGGCCCCGCCCGACGGGCAGGCCGGAGACGGCGTTCGACACGAGTTCTCTCCGCAGACGCGCGCAGAGCGCGCAGAGTGGGACGGACCCCGGACCGGTCAGCTTGGACAAGCCCGATCGGGAAGGGTGACCGGACCTGTCAGGCCTGCGCGGGATCCATGGACGGCGTCCGCGGGCAGCACCGCTCGCCCGGCGGCTGACGCGCCGGGCACGAGTCGGAAGGGCCCGCCCTAGCGGGCCGGAGGCGGAAGAACGCGTGCGTCCGAATGCATGATCGACACCTTAGACCGCCGTCCCCCGGGCGGACAACTCCCGCTCCTGGCCACCACCCGCCACCGGCTCCGCGGAGCCCTTCGCGGGCGTCGCCGACTGGGCGATGAACGCACCGGCCAGGACGACCGCGCCACCGACGATCTGCGACGCCGACAGGTGCTCGCCGAGCAGCACCCAGGCCAGGACGGTGGCCACGACCGCCTCCAGGCAGGCCACCACGCCCGCGACCTGCGGGGAGAGACGGCGCACGGCGAGCACCCCGGTGACATAGGCCAGCACCGTGGCGAGGAGCACGATCCAGCCGAGCAGCAGCGCGGCGGCGATCGGGGTGCCGTTCATCGGCGCCGTGCCGGCGAGCACGGACCAGTCCATGCCCCAGGGCCGGGCGACGACGGTGAGCACGGCAGCGCCGACGAGCAGCCCGTAGGCGATGACGCCGAGCGGGTCGGGGGCCTCCTCGCCCGCGTCGCCGCCCTGGTCGGCCAGGACGAAGTAGCCCACCTGGCAGCAGGCGGCACCGAGGGCGAGCAGCAGGCCGAGGGCGTCGAAGCCCAGGCCGGACCAGATCTCCACGACACAGGCCAGTCCGCCCACGGCGAGGACGACGCCGAGCGCGGCGGCGCGGGTCACCGGCCGGCGCTGCACGAACCGCACCCAGCCCAGGACGAGCGCGGGCGCCAGATACTCGACGAGCAGGGCGACCCCGACCGGGATACGGGAGATCGCGGCGAAGTAGCAGGCCTGGACACCGGCGACGGCCAGCAGTCCGAACCCGGCGAGCAGCCCGGGGCGGCGGCGCAGCAGCCCGCGGTGGCGCCAGGCGAGCGGCAGCATCACCAGGGCTGCCCCGGCCACCCGCAGCCACACCACGTGGAGCGGGTCGAGGCCCGCCTCGATCAGCGGCTTGGCCGCGACACCGGATCCGCCGAAGGCGACCGCGGACGCGAGCGCCAGGCCGAGTCCGGTCCCTCTGCCACGGCTGCCGAGGCCCCCTCGCAGGCTGTCTGACGTATGCACCGGCACATGATGGCAGGCGATGACATGAGCGTCACCCCCGTTGACACCTGTCTCACCGGCTGGACGTCGGAGCGGGTACCGGAGCGTTCGTCAGGACGTCGGTTCGACATGACTGTCGACGCGGGAGAGCACCGCTGCGGGGTCGACGCCGGCCCGGCCCAGCACCTCGACCGCGCGTGCGCCGGGGTCCACGACCAGGGCCGCGAGCAGGTCCGTGCCGCGGGCCCCGGTCCCGCCTCGGCGCTCGGCGCGGGCCCGGGCGTACTCAAGGCTGGCCGCGGCCGGCGGCGAGAAGCCGGCGGCCTCGGTCACCACGGGGACGGCGCCGGAGTCCTCGACCGTGCTCTGCCAGCGCAGGCCGTAGCCGATGCTGCGCTGCACGAGATAGCCGAGCAGCCGGGCGAGCTGCGGCCCGTCGCCGAGCGCGGCACGCGCCTCGGCGTCGTGTTCCAGCAGCGAGTGCAGCAGATGGGCGGTGTCGATCTGCCGGTCGCCGTCCCGCACCGCCCTGCGGCGCGCACCGGAGACCACCGCGGCCAGTGCGGCACCGAGCGCGGTGTCGGCGTCCGCGCCGCCCGGGCGCAGGCCCGGGAGATCGCCGGACGGCGGCCACGGGATGTCACCGGACGCCTGCCGGGGGATTCGGTGTTGCACATCCCCTACCCCATCAGTCGCGCAGGCCCAGGTCGTCCCCGAAGCGGAGCATTTTCGCGTCCCACGCAGAGTGGACACGGCGGGCAGGAATATCCTCCTTGCGGATGAGATCAGAGCGTTACCCGAAGTGGCGCGGGCCCTCCTGCGGCACTCCCCCCGGAGCAACCGAACGGTGGTGCCGCCGGTCCAACCCGGGCATGAGGGACGGGTGTTGGATGGTGGCCCTGCCGGCGGTGGACGGCAGGGAGTACGTGTACCGGGTGTACGCCCCGGAGGACGCACTGCTCGCCGACCTGTTCTGGGAGGCGTGGCACTGCCACGACGAGAGCGCGTTCCCGCGCGCCTGGGATCTGTTCGACGCGGCGGTGATACGGCGCGTCGACTGACGCCGCCCGGGGACGCGCAGACGCCCGGCGGACAGCTCCGCCGGGCGCTCGCACGGGGACCCGGACCGGGACCGGTCCGCGGGACCGCCCCGGCCGCCGGCGGCCGGGCCGTCAGTCCTCGTCGGCAAGGATGAGGTACAGCTTCTTGCGGGACTCGTTGATGACCGCGAGGGCCTTCTCCCGCTGTTCCTTGCTGCCGGTCTTCCAGACCTGACCGAAGGCCTCCATCAGGCCGAAGCCGGCCTGCCGGATGTCGTTCAGGGCCTCCCAGTCGACCCCGCGGGAGGCCTCCTCCCAGGGCGCCTCGGGACCTTCCCCGGCCGCGGCACGGCCCTCCTCGGTGAGCGAGAAGAGCTTCTTGCCGCCCTCGCTCTCACTGGCGATCAGGCCCTCGTCCTCCAGCAACTGGAGGGTGGGGTAGACCGAGCCGGGGCTGGGCTTCCATGCCCCGCCGCTGCGCTCGGCGATCTCCTGGATCATCTCGTAACCGTGCATCGGCCGGTCCTTCAGCAGGGCCAGGATCGACGCCCGCACATCGCCACGCCGGGCCCTGCCCCTCGGTCCGCCGCGCCCGCGGCCACCCCACGGCCCGGGACCGAAACCCGGCCCGAACGGCCCGCCGTGAGCGCCGTGACCGCCCGGTCCGAAGGGCCCGAAGGCGGCCCGCCGCTCGTCGAAGGATCCCCGGCCACCCCCGAACGGGCCGCCCTGGCCGTGTCCGGGGCCACCGTGTCCACGCTCGAATCCATGGGAACGCATCGCTCTCACTCCACTCCATCGTCGATCAGTCGCGATGCTTCAACGATATATCGGAAACGGCCTTACGACAACCCGGCCCGCCCCCTTGCCCACCCTCTTGCACACCCCCTGACACCGAGCATCCGGCCGCCTGCCCGACCGGCCTGGACTGTCGGCCGACCGCGGGCCCGCCATAAACTCGGAGGAACGGCCCGGGCACGGGAGGCGGGGAACGGGGAATTCGTCACCCGGAGCCGGACCTCGGGGGGACGCCACCCCAGGAGGACGCGATGCTGCGGCAGACCAGACTGGCCGGCGAATCGCCGGACTACCTCGACGCCCGCGAAGAACTGCGCCTGGCCGAGATCGAACTCATGCGCCACCGGGAGAAGGTCGCGGCCCGGCGACGGGCCCTCCCCCAGGGACCACCCGTCGACGACTACGTGTTCCGCGAGGGCCCCGCGGACCTCGAGGCCGGCGACACACCGGTCCGCGAAGTCGCGCTGCGCGAGCTGTTCACCGCCGCGGACCGCCCGCTGATCGTCTACCACTTCATGTACGGCAAGCTGCAGACCGACCCCTGCCCCATGTGCACCCTCTGGATCGACGGCTTCAACGGCATCGCCCACCACATCACCCGCAACGCCGACTTCGCCGTCGCCGCGGCCGCCGACCTGCCGGCCCTCCGGCAGCACGCACGTAACCGCGGCTGGCACCGGCTGCGGCTGCTGAGCTGCGGCGACAGCACCTTCAAGTACGACCTGGGCAGCGAGGACGAGGACGGCCAGCAGGACTCCACCGTCTCCGTCCTCATCCGCGACGGCGACGGCACGGTCCGCCATTCCTACTCCGCCCACCCGCGCATGGCCGACGACGTCGACGAGCGCGGCATCGACCTCCTGGCCCCCGTCTGGCACATCCTCGACCTGACCCCTCAGGGCCGCGCCGACTGGTACCCGAGCCTCGACTACTGAGCCCGCCCCGGCCTCCCGGCGCCCCGACACCCGCTGTAACGGCTTGCCCGCCGGGAAAGCCAGACAGCGGGGGCGGTGGCGACCGCCGGGACGGTCCTGTCGGCCGACCGCCCGGCCGAGTCGCTGGAACCGCTGCCCGGCAGCCAGATCCAGGCCACCGCGGCCGCGGCCGTGTTCGTGATGTCCGTCTGCCGGCGAGCCGCTGGGCCGTCCGCTCGCCGCGCGGCCGGGTCGAGCGGGCGCCCCGCGCGGGGGCAGTCCGCGCGGGGGCAGGCCGATGAGCACCCCGGCCGGCTTCGCCGACCTGATCCATCCACCCACGGCTCCGAGAGGGGTCGAGCGGCTCGCCGACCGGATCGCCATGCTGGCCGGCGGCCGCATCCGGGCCTGCGGCACACCCGCGCAACCGGCCCGGCGGGACACCGGCCCACCTCGCGCTGCTCGCCGTCGTCCTCGTACGGCACCACAAGGCGGCACGGAGCGGGGCGGTGTGACCGGGAAGGTGGGGCGTGGCCGCCGGCCACGGCTTGATAGGCAAGTATCGACTTGCCTAATATGAGGGCGTGGCCGACGACCTGTTCAAAGCCCTGGCCGATCCCACCCGTCGCACCATCCTCGACGAGCTCACGGAGAAGTCCGGGCAGACACTGTTCGAGATCTGCTCCCGGCTGAGCACGAAGCACCAGCTCGGCATCTCACGCCAAGGTGTCTCCCAGCACCTCGCCGTGCTGGAGACCGCGGGGCTCGTCGAGACCCGGCGGGAGGGCCGCTGCAAGTTCCACGACCTGAACACGGCCCCGCTGCGGCAGATCACCGAGCGATGGCCCGTGCCCGACACATCCGGACCGGAGGAGAGCACTCCATGAAGATCCACCTGACCAGCGTCTTCGTCGACGACCAGGCCAAGGCCGAGCACTTCTACACCGGGATCCTCGGCTTTGTGAAGAAGCACGACGTCCCGCTGGGCGAGAAGGACCGCTGGCTGACCGTCGTCTCGCCCGACGAGCCCGGCGGCACCGAGCTCCTCCTGGAGCCCGCCGGCCACCCGGCCGCCAGGACCTACCGCGAGGCGCTCGTGCAGGACGGCATCCCGTTCGCCCAGTTCGCCGTCGACGACGTGCAGGCGGAGTACGAGCGCCTGCGCGGCCTCGGCGTCCGCTTCACCCAGGAGCCCCTGGAGATGGGCCCCGTCACCACCGCGGTGTTCGACGACACCTGCGGCAACCTGATCCAGATCGCGACCGAGCCGGAGTAGCAGAACCGCGGCGCCGTGTCGCGCGTCCTGGAGACCGGACGATCCCGGAGGTCCCCTGACGGGAGCCGCACGCTACCTCTGCCTCGCACGACACGGTGAGGCGTCCGACGACGAGCGCGAGCTGTCGCCCAGGGGGCGCCGGCAGGCCGCGCCGCTCGGTGAACGGCTCCGCGGTACGGCCGTGTCCGCGATCCGTCACGGCCCCCTGCCGCGGGCGGCGGAGACGGCGCGGCTGGTCGCCGAGCGCCTCGACGGCGTTCCTCTCACGTCCTCGGAGCCCGCGGGCGACCACCTGCCGTACGTCCCGGCCGATCAGCGGCTCCCGCAGGAGACAGCCGGCGCCACCCTGGAGCGACTGGCGCGCCCAACTCCCGCCGGACGCGATCCCGGGCCGCGGCTCGCCCAGGAGGCCGTCAACGGGTTCACGGGACCGGTCGCCGGTGACGTGGCACGCCACGAGGTGGTCGTCACGAGGTGGTCGTCACGCACGACTTCCTCTGCTGGAGCCCGCCGGACCAGCGACCAGGACGGTCGCCGCCTTCCCGGCGCACAAACCGACGCAGTCCCGAGCTGCCTCCGACCCGACCGGCCCGATCCGTGCCGACCCGGCCCGGGAGCGGTGCGGGGCCGGTGCCGGTGCCGGTTCCGGGCCGGCTTCCGCGAATTGGCCTTGGCCCGCCGCTTCGCCCAGCCCTTAGCGTCGGGCCATGCGCATCCGAATCGTCGACGCCTTCACCGACCGTCCCTTCGCCGGCAACCCCGCCGGGGTGCTCCTCCTGGACTCCCCGGACGCCTTCCCGGACGACGAGCGGCTCCAGAGCATCGCCCTGGAGGTCAACCACGCCGAGACCGCCTTCGCCCACCGCCTTCCCGGGGACGGCGAGGCCGACTGGGCGCTGCGCTGGTTCACCCCCGCCTGCGAGGTGGCGATGTGCGGCCACGCGACGCTCGCCACGGCCCATGTCCTGCACACCACCGGCGCCCACCGGGGCACGGTGCGGTTCGCCACCCGCAGCGGAGTCCTCGTCGCCACGCCCGGGCCGGACGGCTCGATCACCCTGGACTTCCCGACCGCCCCGCTCACCCCGGTCGCCGAGGTCCCCGACGGACTCGCCCGGGCGCTCGGCGCCGAGCCGCTGGCCGTCCTGGACACCGGCCCGGACGTCGGCGACCTGCTGGTCGAGGTCGCCGACGAGAAGACGGTCCGCGCCCTGGACCCGGACCACAGGGCGCTGGCCTCCTGCTCCCGGCGCGGCGTCATCGCCACCGCCCGCGCCGAGGACCCGGCCGGCGGCCACGACTACGTCTCCCGCTGCTTCTTCCCCAACGTCGGCATCGACGAGGACCCGGTGACCGGCAGCGCCCACACGGCACTCGCCCCGTTCTGGTCGCAGCGCCTGGACCGCCCCGACCTCACCGGTCTGCAGGCCTCCGCCCGCTCCGGACGGGTCCGCACCGCACTGCGCGGCCATCGCACCCTGCTCACCGGGCACGCGGTCACGGTCATCGAGGGCGAACTGCTCGCCTAGGGCCTGTCCTGACCGGCCGCCGCCCGGGTTCACGCCGTCGGCAGCCAGTCCACCCGGCCGGCCAGCAACCCGTATCCCACGAACGCCCCGATGTCGAGCAGCGAGTGGGCCACCACCAGGGGGCCCACCCGGCCCCAGCGCCGGTACAGGTACACGAACACCACGCCCATGACCATGTTGCCGATGAACCCGCCGATGCCCTGGTACAGGTGGTACGACCCGCGCAGCAGCGAGCTGGCGGCCAGCGACGCGCGCGGCGACCAGCCCAGCTGGTCGAGCCGGCGCAGCAGGTAGCCGACGACGACGACCTCCTCCACCACGGAGTTCTGCAGCGCCGAGAGCACCAGCACGGGGTACTTCCACCACACCTCGGGCAAGGCCTCGGGCACCACGGTGAGGTTGAAGCCCAGCCCGCGGGCGGCCAGGTAGAAGGCGATGCCCGTGCTGCCGATGACGGCCGCGATCACCGCCCCGCGGCCCAGGTCGGGCCAGGGCCGGGTGCGGTCGAAGCCGAGGGTGCGCAGGCTCTTCCCTTCGCGCAGCAGCAGATGGGCGACAAGCGCGACCGGAACCAGCGCGGTGGCGATCCCGAACAGCTGCCAGGCCAGGTCCAGCCAGGGGCGGCCCGGTGCGGCGGAGGCGTTCAGAGTGGCCGCCTGGTCCTTCAGGCCGCCCGGCCGGGTGACCGAGCCGATGAAGCTGATCAGGGCGGAAACCCCGCTCGCGCCGAGCGAGAGGGCCAGGACGAGCAGAGTCTCGTCGCGCAGGATCCGCCGCGGGAGCCGCTCCCGACCCTGCTGAGGAAATGAGTCGCCCACCGGGCCCGCCTCCGCCTGCACACCGCCTCCACTACCGCGATCCGGGACGTCACAGCTTGCCCGATCAGTATGAGGCGGGTGCCGGCGGGGCCCGGCACGGGGCGGCCCCGGTGCCGTCAGCCCAGCGGCACGGGCTCCGGCAGCCCCACCGGCCACCGGTGGACGGGCTCCCCCCGGTAGGTCAGTTCGCGGTAGCGCCGCATCATGGCGGCCAGCGCCGCCTCTCGGGTCAGCCCCGCCTCCAGTCCCATGTGGAAGGTGGCCGCCTGCCAGGACGCCCCGTTGACCCGGCGTCGGCACCGCTCCTCGATCACGCCGAGGTAGAGGTCCCGGTCGGCGGGCTCGACGCCCCAGGCGTCCAGGCCGGCCGCGGCCAGCGGCAGCAGCTCGTCGCGGACCAGGGCGGCGGCGTCGACCTGGGCGGTGCCGGCGTGCCGGCCGCGGCGCGGCCACTCGAAGCGGGCGTCGATGCCGTTCCGGCAGGCGGCGTCGAAGTTGGCGGCGGCGGCCTCGAAGGGCAGCCGGGTCCACACCGGGCGCGGCTCCTCAGCGAGGGCGCGGACCACGCCGTAGTAGAAGGCCGCGTTGGCGAGCACGTCGGTGACGGTGGGCCCGGCGGGCAGCACGCGGTTCTCGACACGCAGATGCGGGACGCCGTCGGCGACGTCGTAGACCGGGCGGTTCCAGCGGTACACGGTGCCGTTGTGCAGGACGAGTTCGGCGAGGCCCGGCACCCCGCCCGCGTCCAGGACCTCCAGCGGGTCCTCCTCGTCGCAGATCGGCAGCAGGGCCGGGTAGTAGCGCAGGTTCTCCTCGAACAGGTCGTGGGCGGAGGTCACCCAGCGCTCGCCGAACCAGGTACGCGGGCGCACGCCCTGTGCCTGGAGCTCCGGCGGACGGGTGTCGGTGGACTGCTGGAACAGCGGCGGCCGGGACTCCCGCCACAGCTCGCGGCCGAACAGGAACGGCGAGTTGGCCCCGACCGCGATCTGCGCGGCGGCCACCGCCTGGGCCGCGTTCCACACGTCGGCGAAACGGGCCGGGGTGACCTGGAGGTGCAGCTGTACGGAAGTGCAGGCGGCCTCGGGGGCGATGGACTTGGAGGTGCAGGTGAGCCGCTCGACGCCGTCGATGTCGAGGTGGAAGTCCTCCCCGCGGGCGGCGACGATCTGGTCGTTGAGCAGGGCGTAGCGGTCGACGGCGGAGAGGTTGGAGGACACCAGGTCGTCCCGGTCCAAAGTCGGCAGAATACCGATCATCACCACGCTCGCCGCCAGTTCGCCGGCCTTCCGGTCCGCGTAGGCAAGGGAGGTACGTATTTCCTCGGCGAGGCGGTCGAAGACCCGGCCGCCGAGCCGGTGCGGAGCTATGTTGACCTCCAGATTGAACATGGCTAGCTCTGTTTGGAAGTCACGGCTCGCGATCCGTTCGAGGACTTGCGCATTCAACATTTTCGGCATGCCGTCGGCGCCGACGAGATTCAGTTCGATCTCCAGCCCCATCAGGTTCTTGGGACGGTCGAACCGCCGCTCCACCAGGAGTCGCTCCAGGCCCGTCAGACACCGCCTGAGCTTGTCGCGGTACTGCTGGCGATCGGACAGGTCGAAGCGGCCTGCCGCGACCTTCTCCCCCATGGCAGCGTCCCTTCTGCGATCAGCGGACCACCCGGGCGGGCCGCCGGCGTGCGGGTCAGGTGGGATGATGCCCAGACCGTGCGATCGATAACGTCCGTACACAGGCCCGGGAACAGCTACGCTGGGCGTCGGTGCCCGGTGGCACATTCGCCGGGCATGACGCATCCTGCAGTTTCCGTCCCGCGGAAACTCGTGAAAAACGCCGACGACAACGGGCCGACCGGCGAGCGGCCTTTTCTCGAGGTCACGAGCGTGCACGCGGTACGAAATCAGGAGGAAACCCGCATATCTACGGCTGAATGTACTCTTGTTCTGCTTGCCGGAAACGGCTAGCAGAAACACGATGTGAACATTTGTCGTATAAACTCGCGGGGCAGGGCAGTAGGCCGGCGCCCGCGGTCGCAGGATCCTGCCGTCGCGATGACGTACGGCAGGCCTCACCCCCCTCTCTCTTCTCGGTTGCCGGACCTTCGGCCCCTGCTCTCCACCCCGTCTGAGCTGACAGCGTCGTCCGCACCGCCCTCGCGCCACCGTGCCTTCGAATGAGAGGCGACCCACCATGCCGCTGCATGTCCCCCCGGCTCCCGCACCCGCCCTCCGCTCGGTCCTCACCGCACTCTCCTCCCCCACCGCGGTCCGTGAGGCCCGAACGCCCTCCCTGCTCCGCGCCCAGGGCCCGGTCACCCCTGAGCTCCCCCTGCCCGTGCATGTGCTGGACCGGGTCACCGCCGACGGCGTACCGGCCACCCGGCTGACCGGGTGGCGGTTCCTGATCCGCTGCGGCGACCGGGCGGTGGCGGCGGCGGAGACCATGCTGACGCCGGACGGCTGGGCCTTCTCGCACTTCTTCGAAGGGCCCTACGTCGCCTCCACCGAGCGCGCGCTGCGTCAGTCGGAGACCGTGTCCCAGCCGTGCCAGCCGCGACTGCTGTCCGTGCCCGGCCTGTACATGCTCACACTGTGGCTGCACGGCGACCGCGCCGCGGACGCCTCCGCCGGCCACCCCGCCCCGGCGGACCTGCTGATCCCGCTGGCGCCGGCGCCGCCCGGCATCGCGGCCCACCGGGCACACCGGGTCGCGGAGCTGCTCCCGGCGCTCACCCACCGGGGCACGCCGGTGCGTCTGCTGAGGTCGCCCGCCTGACGTCCCGGGGGACCGCGTGACCGACCGACGCCAGGTCCCGCTCGTACGAGCATTCAATAACTCGCACGAGCGGGACTAGTGCGTTCCGGCCATACCGAACCATCCGAAGGGACAGTCCAGTTGAAGTGAACCGCCCGCGCGGGTGATGCGTCATCAACCTATGAGGAGCGGTGCCGCGAAATCCCTGCGGATTGACGCCCGTGGGGCAACACTGGGTTCGAACCGACGTATCGCAAACGGGGGGCGGCCATGAACGACGTTTCACGCCGCGGGACAGAGACCACAGCAGACCCACACATCACGCCAGAGCGAGAGACCCCTTCCATGTGCCAGCACCAGCCACCGTGCCCGTCAGCCGAGTCCGCCGACCGGGAGTCCGCCCGCCTCGTGGCGCACCACCCGGAGCAGGGCTGGAGCCTGCTGTGCAACGGCGTCGTGCTCTTCGAGGACACCGGTGAGCTTCTGCCGGACGGCCGGATCATCGCGCCGCACCGCCCGTCCGGTGCGGGCCCGGTGGTGACGGCCGCCTGATCGCCCGCCGGACGGCGCGACGGCCGCCCGGCACGGTGGGGCCGGCTCGCGGGCACCTCCCGCGGTCCGGCCCCGCGGTCCGTCCGGGACCGGTCACCCACCGTGACCGAGCGGCCCCGGTCCGGGTGGACGAGCCGCGCGCCCCGGCCGGAACGGGCAGCAGGACGAGGACAGGGAGCGGCCCCGCTCTATCGTGGCCGGCATGCAGTCCTACACGATCGGCCAGGCGGCGCGGCTGCTCGGCGTCAGCCCGGACACCGCACGCCGCTGGGCGGACGCGGGCCGGATCACCACCCACCGCGACGACAGCGGACGGCGGCTCATCGACGGCCGGGATCTGGCCGCGTTCTCGGTCGAACTCGCCGGGTCCGGCGGCGACGACGAGGAGACCTACACCTCGGTCCGCAACTCCTTCCCCGGCATCGTGACCGCGATCAAGCTCGGTGATGTCGCCGCGCAGGTCGAGATCCAGGCGGGCCCGCACCGGCTCGTCTCCTTGCTGACCCGGGAGGCGGTCGAGGAACTCGGTCTCGAGGTCGGCATGGAGGCCACGGCCCGGGTGAAGTCGACCAATGTACATATCGACCGCACGTGAGAACCGTACGAACGCACATGCGGCACGATTCGGCTACTCACGCTTGCTCATGCGATAAGACAGAAGACTTTCTCCTCGCAGATGCGCCACTATGATCGGCGTATCGGAGAAGTCCGGCGGAGGGCCGGAGGGCCGCGGGGCCTCAGGCAGTACCCCGGCGGGTCGACGCGCGTCCGCAGGACCTCTCCCAGGACATGGAGGAGTACCCCTGTGACAACCCGTTCCGTGCGCCGGACGCGCCGCACCCTCCGGCGCCTGCGGCCGGCAGCGGTGGGAGCCGCCGCGCTGCTCGCCCTGAGCGCCTGCACCTCCGCCGGTTCCGGCTCCGGTACCGAAGCGGATTCCGCGGGCTCGTCCGGCCGACTCTCCGGCACGGTCACGGTGTTCGCCGCGGCCTCGCTCAAGGAGACCTTCACCGCGCTGGGCGAGGAGTTCGAGACGAAGCACCCGGGCACCGAGGTCACCCTCAACTTCGGCGGCAGCGACGGCCTGGCGGCCGGCATCACCAGCGGGGCCCCGGCCGATGTGTTCGCCGCGGCCAACCCCAGGACGATGACGACCGTCACCGAGGCCGGGGAGACGGCCGGCGCGCCGGTCACGTTCGCCCGCAACCAGCTCGAGATCGCCACCCTGCCGGGAAACCCCGACGGCATCTCCTCCCTCGAGGACCTCACCCGGCCTGGTCTGAAGGTCGTGCTCTGCGACAAGGCGGTGCCCTGCGGATCGGCCGCGCAGCAGGCGCTGGACGCCGGCGGCGTACGGCTCACCCCCGTCTCCTACGAGGAGGACGTCAAGAGCGCCCTGACCAAGGTCCAGCTCAAGGAGGCCGACGCCGCCCTGGTCTACCGGACCGACGTGACGGCGGCCGGCGACTCGGTGACCGGCGTGGAGTTCCCCGAGGCGGCCGAGGCCGTCAACGACTACCCGATCGCCCTGCTCAAGGATTCCGGCAACCCCGACACGGCGCGGGCCTTCGTCGAGCTGGTGACGTCCGCCGAGGGCCGGCAGGTGCTGGGCGGGGCGGGGTTCCTGAAGCCGTGACCGGAACGGACGGCGGTGCGGAGAGCGGGGCGGCCGGCCTCCTGCGGGACGGTCCGCGCCGTACCCGCGCGGACCGCGGCCGGGGCGGCGCGAGCGTCCGGAAGGCGGGCCGGGGCGCCCGGTCCGCAGGGCGGGGCGCCCCGCTGCCGCTGCTGCTGCCCGCCGTGGTGGGCCTGGCCTTCCTGCTGCTCCCGCTGGTCGCCCTGCTCGTCCGTGCTCCCTGGAGCAGCCTCCCGGAGCAGCTGACCAGCCAGGAGGTGTGGCAGGCGCTGCGGCTGTCCCTGGTCTGCGCCACCGCGGCGACCGCGCTCAGCCTCGTCGTCGGCGTCCCGCTGGCCTGGCTGCTGGCCCGCACCGACTTCCCCGGCCGCGGCCTGGTACGCGCCCTGGTGACGCTGCCGCTGGTGCTCCCCCCGGTCGTGGGCGGTGTCGCGCTGCTGCTGGCGTTCGGCCGCAACGGCGTCGTGGGCCAGTACCTGGATGCCTGGTTCGGAGTCACGCTGCCGTTCAGCACCACCGGAGTGATCCTCGCCGAGACGTTCGTGGCGATGCCGTTCCTGGTCATCAGCGTGGAGGGCACCCTGCGGGCCGCCGACCCGCGCTACGAGGAGGCGGCGACCACGCTCGGCGCCTCCCGCTTCACCGCGTTCCGCCGGGTCACGCTGCCGCTCATCGCGCCGGGCATCGCGGCGGGCGCGGTGCTGGCCTGGGCGCGGGCGCTCGGCGAGTTCGGCGCGACGATCACCTTCGCCGGCAACTTCCCCGGCCGGACCCAGACCATGCCGCTCGCCGTCTACCTCGCCCTGCAGAACGACCCCGCGGCGGCGATCGCCCTCAGTCTGGTGCTGCTGGCCGTCTCGATCGCGGTGCTGGCCGGACTGCGCGACCGCTGGATGACCACGTCATGACCCGACCCCGCTCGACCACCGCCCCGACCGAGCCGACGGGCGCCGGGACGCGCACCGCCGACGGGCTCGACGCCCGCCTCGTCGTCGACCGCGGCGCCTTCCGCCTCGATGTCGCCCTGACCGCGGCCCCGGGCGACGTCGTGGCCCTGCTCGGCCCCAACGGTGCCGGCAAGACCACCGCCCTGCGTGCGCTCGCCGGGCTCGTCCCGCTCACCGACGGCCACCTGCGTCTGGACGGCGTCGCACTGGACCGCACGCCGCCCGAGTCCCGTCCGGTCGGCGTGGTCTTCCAGGACTATCTGCTCTTCCCGCATCTGACCGCGCTGGACAACGTGGCGTTCGGGCCGCGCTGCCGGGGCGCGTCGAAGGCGGACGCCCGCGCCCGGGCCGCCGCATGGCTGGACCGGATGGGCCTGGCCGACCACGCCGGCGCCAAGCCGCGCCGGCTGTCCGGGGGCCAGGCCCAGCGGGTGGCCCTGGCCCGCGCCCTGGCCACGCACCCCCGACTGCTGCTGCTGGACGAGCCGCTGGCCGCGCTGGACGCCCGCACCCGGCTGGAGGTGCGAGGGCGGCTCCGCCGTCATCTGGCCGAGTTCGAGGCCGTCGCCGTGCTGGTGACCCACGATCCGCTGGACGCCATGGTGCTGGCCGACCGGCTGGTCGTCGTCGAGCACGGCCGGGTCGTCCAGGAGGGCACCCCCGCCGATGTCGCCCGCCGCCCCCGCACCGACTACGTGGCCCGGCTGGTCGGGCTGAACCTCTACCGGGGACGGGCCGACGGCCCCACCGTCCGCCTCGACGCGGGCCCGGCCGTCACCACCGGCGAGGATCTCACCGGGCCGGCCTTCGTGGCCTTCCCGCCCGATGCCGTGACCCTGTACGGGGAGCGCCCCGCCGGTTCCAGCGCCCGCAACCTGTGGCGCTGCGAGGTCGTCGGCCTGGAGACCCACGGCGACCGGATCCGCGCCGACCTCACCGGGGAACTCCCGCTGGCCGCCGACCTCACCACCGTCGCCGCGGCCGAGCTGGGCCTCCGCCCCGGGGCCCCGGTGTGGGCGGCGGTCAAGGCGACGCAGACACACGCATACCCGGCATAGGGCGTGCCGCGGGCTACGGTGCCTCCATGAGCCTGAGCATCCGCAACCAGCTCCCCGGCACCGTCACCGCCGTCACGCCGGGCGAGGCCATGGCTACGGTCAAGGTCCGTCTCGCGGGCGGGCAGGACATCACGGCGGCGATCACCCGCGAGGCCGCCTACGACCTGGGCCTGACCGCGGGCAGCACCGTCCGTGCCCTGGTGAAGTCGACGGAGGTCTCCCTCGCCACCGCCCCGGTCGAAGGCCTGTCCATCCGCAACCGACTGCCCGGTACCGTCACGGGCCTGGTCACCGGCGAGGCCATGGCGTCCGTCGATGTCGCCGTCGAGGGCGGTGTGCTCACCGCCGCGATCACCAAGGAGGCCGTCGACGATCTCGGTCTGTCGGCCGGCGTCCCCGTCGTCGCCCTGATCAAGGCGACCGAGGTGTCGCTCGCGACGTGAACCGCGGCACGGCAGAGGGGCCCCGCGTGGCGGAGCCCCTCCGTGCCGGATCGGTCCGCGTCGGTCCGGCGGTCCGGCGGCTCGCAGTCCGTCAGTCCTCGTACGCGTCCAGCGGCGGGCAGGAACAGACCAGGTTCCGGTCGCCGAAGGCCTGGTCGATCCGGCGCACCGGCGGCCAGTACTTGTCGGCTGCCGTCACGTCGGCCGGGAAGACGGCCTCCTCACGGCCGTAGGCGTGCTCCCAGTCGCCGCGCAGCGCGTCGGCGGTGTGGGGGGCGCCCCGCAGCGGGTTGTCGTCGGCCGGCCACTCGCCGGAGGCGACCTTGTCGATCTCCGCCCGGATGGCGATCATCGCCTCGCAGAACCGGTCGAGCTCGGTCAGGTCCTCGGACTCGGTCGGCTCGATCATGAGCGTCCCGGCCACCGGGAACGACATGGTCGGGGCGTGGAAGCCGTAGTCGATCAGCCGCTTGGCGATGTCGTCGACGCTCACTCCGGTGGCCTTGGTCAGCGGGCGCAGGTCGATGATGCACTCGTGCGCGACCAGCCCGCCCGGGCCGGTGTAGAGGACCGGGTAGTGCGGCTCCAGACGCCTGGCGATGTAGTTGGCGGACAGCACCGCCACCTGGGTGGCCCGCTTGAGGCCCTCACCGCCCATCAGCCGGACGTACGCCCACGAGATGGGCAGGATGCCCGCCGAGCCCCAGGGGGCCGCGGAGATCGGTCCCACGCCCGTCTCCGGGCCGGCCGCGGGCTGCAGCGGGTGGTTGGGCAGATACGGAGCCAGGTGCGAGCGGACGGCCACCGGGCCGACGCCGGGACCGCCGCCGCCGTGCGGGATGCAGAAGGTCTTGTGCAGGTTCAGGTGCGAGACGTCGCCGCCGAAGTGGCCGGGCTTGGCGAGGCCGACCAGGGCGTTGAGATTGGCGCCGTCGACGTAGACCTGGCCGCCGGCGTCGTGCACCCGGGCGCAGATGTCGGCGACGTGCTCCTCGAACACGCCGTGCGTGGACGGGTATGTGATCATCAGCACGGCCAGCTGGTCGCGGTGCTGCTCGATCTTGGCCCGGAGGTCCGCGACGTCGATCTCGCCGTCCTCGGCTGTCTTGACGACGACGACCTTCATCCCGGCCATCACCGCGCTGGCGGCGTTGGTGCCGTGCGCGGAGGACGGGATCAGGCACACCGTGCGCTGCTCGTGCCCGTTGGCTCGGTGGTAGCCGCGGACGGCGAGCAGACCGGCCAGCTCGCCCTGGGACCCGGCGTTGGGCTGCAGGGAGACCTTGTCGTAGCCGGTGACCTCGGCGAGACGGTCCTCCAGCTCACGGATGAGGGTCAGATAGCCCTGGACCTGTCCGGCGGGCGCGAAGGGGTGCAGCTGCCCGAACTCCGGCCAGGTCACCGGCTCCATCTCGGTGGTCGCGTTGAGCTTCATGGTGCAGGAGCCCAGCGGGATCATGCCACGGTCCAGGGCGTAGTCGCGGTCGGCCAGACGGCGCAGGTAGCGCAGCATGGCCGTCTCGGAGCGGTGCTGGTGGAAGACGGGGTGCGTGAGGTAATCGTCGGTGCGCTGCAGCGCCTCGGGCAGCGCGTCCTCGGTCACCGCGTCCAGTGCCTCGATGTCGCCCTCGACACCGAAGGCCGTCCACACGGCACCCACCTGGGCGCGGAGGGTGGTCTCGTCGCAGGCGACGGAGACGTGGTCGGCGTCGACCGGCCGCAGGTTCACGCCGTTCTCCCGGGCGGCGGCGACGACGTCGGCGGCACGGCCCGGCACCCGGGCGGTGACCGTGTCGAAGTAGGCGCCGTGGACGATCTCCACACCTCCGGCCGCGAGGCCCGCGGCGAGGACCGAGGCGTAGCGGTGGGTGCGCCGTGCGATGGTCCGCAGGCCCTCGGGGCCGTGGTAGACGGCGTACATGCCGGCCATGACGGCGAGCAGCACCTGCGCGGTGCAGATGTTGCTGGTGGCCTTCTCTCGGCGGATGTGCTGCTCACGGGTCTGCAGGGCGAGGCGGTAGGCCCTGTTGCCGTCGGCGTCGACGGAGACGCCCACGAGGCGCCCGGGCAGGCTGCGGGCCATCTTCTCCTGGACGGCCATGTAGCCGGCGTGCGGCCCGCCGAAGCCCATGGGGACGCCGAAGCGCTGGGTGGTGCCGACCGCGATGTCCGCGCCCAGCTCGCCGGGCGACTTCAGCAGCGTGAGGGCGAGCAGATCGGCGGCCACGGTGACGACGGCGCCGAGCTCGTGCGCCCGGTCGATCACCGGCTTGATGTCGCGGACGGCGCCGGAGGCCCCCGGGTACTGGATCAGGACGCCGTTGATCTCCCGCTCGGCCACCTCGGCCGGGATGCCGTCGCTCAGGTCGGCGACGACGACCTCGACGCCGGTCGGCTCGGCGCGGGTGCGGATCACGGCGATGGTCTGCGGCAGTGCGTCGGCGTCGACCAGGAACAGACCCTTCTTGTTCCTGCCCATGCGCCGCGAGAGCGCCATGGCCTCGGCGGCGGCGGTGCCCTCGTCGAGCAGCGAGGCTCCGGAGGTGGGCAGGCCGGTGAGATCGGCGACCATGGTCTGGAAGTTCAGCAGAGCTTCCAGGCGGCCCTGCGAGATCTCCGGCTGGTACGGCGTGTAGGCCGTGTACCAGGCAGGGTTCTCCATGACGTTGCGCAGGACGACGGGCGGGGTGAACGTCCCGTAGTAGCCGAGGCCGATCATGGAGTCGAGGACCTGGTTGCGGTCGGCGAGGGAGCGCAGCTCGGCCAGCACCTCGGGCTCGGTGCGCGCGCCCGGCAGGTCCAGCGCCTCGGCGTTCTTGATCACATCCGGCACCGCGGCTGCCGTGAGCTCGTCGAGCGAGCCGTATCCGACCTGGGCGAGCATCTTGGCCCGGGACTCGTGGTCGGGGCCGATGTGGCGCTGCTCGAAAGGCGTACCCTGTTCGAGCTCGGAGAGCGGAATGCGATGGGCGGTCATTGCGGAGGCCTCCTGGTCTGACGCGACCTTCGAGGGGCACCACGGCGCGGGTACCCGGACGGCCTCCCCCTCTGTCATCTCAACCTGAGAGCTTCACCGGGCCACCCGAGGGCTCCCGGCTTTCACCGTCGGTGAGGGCGGACGCCGTCGACACCCGCCCTGCTTTCCAGAGTGACCTCGTCCGTGCGGTACGTGGGCCTGAGAGATTCCGGGGAGGATTTGCTCCTTCGGCGCCTCCGACGGTCTTCGGAGGACTCTCCCGCACGGGGTCAGCAGCCGCTGTCAGCGTACCAGCGAGGTCAATGCCCGGACCTTCGAGTGGCCGCCATCACGAATCTGCCGTTTTGTAGTGCTTACGGATGATTCATCGAATGGTTTGCGACCACGTGGAGGGACCGTGCGTACCGAGATCGATCCGCGCAACCTGATCGGCCGCAAGGCGTTCGACCGGAACGGCACCAAGATCGGCACGATCGACGAGGTCTACCTCGACGACGCCACCGGTGTACCCGAGTGGGCGGCCATACGGACCGGCCTGTTCAGCAGGGACGCCTTCGTCCCGCTGGAGCCGAGCGAGCTGGTCGAGGGCGCTCTGCGGGTGCCCTTCGACCGGGCCCTGATCAAGGAGGCGCCCGACTTCGGCGTCGGCCGGCATCTCTCCCCGGAGCAGGAGCTCCAGCTCTACCACCACTACGGTCTCGACGTGGCCGCACCTCCCGCGCAGCACGACCGCGACTTCGGCAAGCTGGCGGGCTCGGAGGAGGGCTGACGGCACTGCCGTCGGGTGCCGGACGCCGTCGTCCGTCGGGTGTCGGACGCCGTCGTCGGGGACGCCGGAGCGGGATCAGCCGTGGCGGCCCGGCGGTGTGGGTGCCGCCGGAGCCGGGACGCCGGCCTCGCCGGGTCTTCGGGGCACCAGCGGCAGCGGATCCGCGGGTGCCAGGTCGGGGTCGTCGGTCCGGTAGGTCCGCACCCGTCCGGGCTCCCCGTCGGGTGTCTCGAACCGCACGGTGACCCGGCCCAGGCCGCTGCCCTGCACCCATCCGTGGCCGTGCACGGTGTGCCGGACGTCGTGCCCGGGAGGCCACCGGCGCTCGGCGGGCGGCTGGTCCGGCGTGTCGGGCTCGTCGGCCCCGGGTTCCTCGGTGTGCCGCTCCGCCGGCTCCGTGCCCGCCCGCTCCCCCGCCGCCTGGGCGAAGAGGTCCTCCTGGGTGTAGTCGGCCAGTCCGCTGACCCCGACCCCGAGCAGCCGCACCCCGCCCGTGGTGTCCACCGAGTCCAGCAGTCGGCCCGCCGCCTCCCGCACCACGGCCGGATCGTCCGTGGGCCCGCGCAGGGTCTCGGAACGGGTGAGCGTGGAGAAGTCGTACCGCCGGACCTTGAGCACGATCGTCCGCCCGGAGTGCCCGGCCGCGCGCAGCCGCCGCACGCAGCGGTCGGCGAGCCGCTGCACCTCGAGCCCGACTCGCACCCGGTCGTGGATGTCGACGTCGTAGGTGTCCTCCACCGACACCGACTTGGCCTCCCGCTCGGCCACCACCGGCCGCTCGTCGCGGGCCAGGGCCATGGCGTACAGCCCGTGCCCGTGCGCCTTGCCTAGCAGTCGGACGAGCTCGTCCTCGCCGGCCTCGGCGAGCTCGCCGACCGTGTGGATGCCGGCGCGCCGCAGATGGTCACCGGTCGCCGGGCCCACCCCGGGCAGGGTGCGCACGGACATCGGCCCGAGCAGCGCCCGCTCGGTGCCCGGCACGATCAGCACCAGCCCGTCGGGCTTGGCCTGCTCGGAGGCGATCTTGGCGAGCATCTTGGACGCGGCGAGACCCACCGATCCGGTCAGTCCGGTGACCGCGCGAATGTCCGCGCGCAGTCTGGTCCCGGCCAGGCGCGCCGACTCCGCGTCCCAGGCCGCACCGCCGGCCTCCAGGTCGACGAAGGCCTCGTCCAGGCTCAGCGGCTCCACCAGCGGCGACAGCGCCTGCAGCAGCGCCATCACCTGCTCGCTGACCGACCGGTAGAACGCGAAGCGGGGCACGAGATAGGCGGCGTGCGGCGCGAGCCGCCGGGCCTGCGCCATCGGCATCGCCGAGTGGACCCCGAACTCCCGGGCCTCGTAGGAGGCGGTGGCGACCACGCCCCGCGGGCCGAGCCCGCCCACGATCACGGCCTTCCCGCGCAGGCTCGGCTTGGACGCCTGCTCCACCGAGGCGAAGAAGGCATCCATGTCGAGATGCAGGATCGTGGGCGCGGTTCTCACATCTCCGATGCTGCCCTACGCCACTGACATTGCCCTGCGCACGGGCCGGGGGCCCGGGCGGGACGGTTCAGACCGCTCGGTTGCGCCGTCGGGCCAGCTCGTCCGCGGGGTTGTGCCCGATCAGGGTCTCGCCCGTGTCGATCCGCTCGCCGTGCAGTTGCGACAGGGCGCTCTCGACATCGCGCCACACCACGCCGACGGCGATGCCGAAGATGCCCTGACCGCCCTGGAGCAGGGCGTGGACCTCGTCGGGCGAGGTGCACTCGTACACGGTGGCGCCGTCGCTCATCAGCGTCATCCGCTCCAGGTCGCGGAAGCCGCACTCCCTGAGGTGCTGGACGGCGGTGCGGATGTTCTGCAGCGACACACCGGTGTCGAGGAACCGCTTGACGATCTTCAGAACGACGACGTCGCGAAAACTGTAGAGCCGCTGCGTCCCGGACCCGTGGGCAGGTCGCACACTCGGTTCGACCAGCCCCGTGCGGGCCCAGTAGTCCAGCTGCCGGTAGGTGATACCGGCAGCGGCACAGGCCGTCGGGCCGCGGTAGCCGATCTGCTCGGACGTCATGGACGTCGCCCCTCCGCTGCTGAGCACAGCCGTCGGTCGCTGCGGAGCGTGAGGGTACGGACCGCTCGCCCCGAAACCGCGTCCGGGGGCACCCCCAGCCGTACCGTCGCCGCTGATTCTCACGCCGACCTCCGTCCTTGACCTGCCTCCTCGACGGTAGGCAGTCACCAAGGGTGCGTCAACGATCGCCACACTCGGCACGCCGAGTGATAATCACCCTAAGAGTGGTTTCCCGTGCCCGCCCGCGGGGAAAGGCTAGCCGAATGTCCCCGGAGGGGCGGGACGGCGCCGATGTGCACCGTGGGCTCCTGCGGCTACCCCTGTGGTCAGCGGTGCCACGGGCTGGTGGTGGCCGGTGTCACTGGTTGCTGGTGCCGAAGTCCTCCGGCGAGATCTGGTCGAGGAACTCGCGGAACTTCTCCACCTCGTCCTCCTGCTCGTCCGGGATCGCGATACCGGCGTCGTCGAGCACCGTCTCACTGCCGTAGATCGGTGTTCCGGTGCGCAGGGCCAGCGCTATCGCGTCGGACGGCCGGGCACTGACCTCGACCCCGCTGGCGAAGACCAGCTCGGCGTAGAAGACCCCCTCACGCAGGTCGGTGATGCGTACCTCGGTGAGCTCCTGGCCGACGGCTTCCAGCACGTCCTTGAACAGGTCGTGGGTCAGCGGACGCGCGGGAGCCATGCCCTGCTGGGCGAAGGCGATCGCCGTCGCCTCCCCCGGCCCGATCCAGATGGGGAGGTAGCGGTCGCCTCCCACCTCGCGCAGCAGCACGATCGGTTGGTTGGAGGGCATCTCGACCCGGACACCTACGACATCGAGCTCGTTCACACAGCAACCCTAGGCCGTGCCCGGGACGTTTGGGTAGTCGAGCCGGGAACGGGTGGCCGATCCGGAGCAGCGTACGGCCCGTTCCGATCGGACGAACAACCGTTCCCCCGGGGCTGGTGTCCGATGGCCGTGAGCAGGCGGGTCAGGGCAGGCGGACACCGAGCGCGGACTGCACGAGCGCCGCGTGCAGCTTCACCGCGAGTCCCGCCAGCTCCTTGGTACGGGCCTGGGCATGCGCCCTGGTCTGCGGGTTCCGGTGGCGTCTGAGCGGGGCCACCACCTGGTCCACCAGCCCGGCCTCCCGGTCCGCGGCCGCCTTCATCACCCGCAGGTGCCGCGGCTCGATGCCGAACCGCCCGAGCTCGACGACGAGCGCGGCGACGGTGGCCGCCTCGGCGTCGTACGCCCCGTCGGACAGCGGGGCGATCAGCCCGTAGGACTCCCACTCCGCCAGCTGCTGCTCCGCTATCCCGGCCGCGGCCATCAGCTCCGCCCGGCCGATCCTGGCCCTGGCGGGCGTCTCGGCGGGCCCGGACAGGGGCTCCCGGAGGTGCTGCGGCTCCCCGTCACGCTGGCGGCCCAGCGCCGGCAATGTGACCGCCTCGCCGCGCTCCCTCGCATCCAGGTGCTCGCGGATCACCTTCAGCGGCAGGTAGTGGTCCCGCTGCATCCGCAGCACCAGGCCGAGGCGCTCGACGTCGGCTCCGCTGAACTTGCGGTACCCGGCCGGGGTCCGTCGCGGCTCGACCAGGCCCTCCGACTCCAGGAACCGGATCTTGGAGATCGTGATGTCGGGAAACTCGTCGCGCAGCACGTTCAGCACCGCGCCGATGCTCATCAGCCCAGTGTCCGTGGCGGCGGCACCGTGGCCGGCACCGCCGCTCGGTGTGTGAACCATGGACCTTCCCTGGGGTCCCCCCGGGATCAGCTCCCGGGGGACGGTCAGTAGCCCCGCTGGCTCGCGTAGAAGACCAGCCGGTACTTGCCGATCTGCACCTCGTCACCATTCGACAGGGCGACCTGGTCGATCCGCTCCCGGTTGACATACGTGCCGTTCAGGCTGCCGACGTCGGCGACCGTGAACGTGCCGTCCGGGCTGCGGCGGAACTCCACGTGCCGCCGCGAGACCGTCACGTCGTCCAGGAAGATGTCGCTCTGCGGGTGACGGCCGGCCGTGGTCAGCTCGCCGTCCAGCAGGAAGCGGCTGCCCGAGTTCGGGCCGCGGCGCACCACCAGCAGCGCGGAACCGAAGGGCAGCGCCTCCACCGCCGCCTGGGCCTCGGGCGAGAGCGTCGGCATCGGCGTCTGGCCGGTGGCCTCGGCGTCGTAGGCCTCCAGACCCGAGATGGAGATCGTGGAGGTGGTCTCGGACGGACGCTCCGCCGCCGCTCCGGGCCGCAGCGGCGCGCCGCAGTTGGAGCAGAAGCGGCTGTTCTCCGCGTTGCGGTTACCGCACCTCGTACACACCAGGGCCGACATGGACGGATCCTCCTGCCGCGGCTGCCCCGCGGGGGCATGGGACGCGTACGGATCGGAGCTAAACCCTCCACCCGTACTTGAGGTTGACGGTTGCCCGAAACCTATGCCGCCGGACTGTGCAGGGTCAACAGACGGCGCGCCCTGACCACCGGAAATGTCACCGCCCGGACCAGCCACCTGGTCCCGGAACAGCGGGCGCGAGCCCTCCGCGTCGGTCTGCGCACGGTGGCGGGCGGTCGCGTCGCTGCCGCCCTCTCGCGCGCTCTTGCCGAACAACTTCGCAAACAACTTCACGGGCGATTCCCCTTGACCGAAACAGACCCGCCCGTGGGGCAGGACGAACCCTGACTGAACCTACTGGCCGGCCCGGACACCTTCACAACGTCCGTCTCCACCAGACAGTTTCCACCACGCACCACCCATTCGGTGCGCCGACCCCCCGCAACCTCGCGCCCTCGTCGGACGACCCCCATGCACCCGCGGTTCACTGGGAGGACGACCGAGCGTAGTCAGGCCGCTTCGCCGCTCGCAAGGCATCCACAACGATCTTGCTCGACCGCTCGACCGTCACGGTGGCCTGTTCCTTCTCCAGAGTCTGCACCACGCCTCCAGGGATGTTGAGCGCCGGTTCGAGGTCCTGCGGCTTGCCGATGACCTGGAAACGATACGGCGCGTCGATCTTGTTCCCGTCGACGCTCACCTGGCCGTCCGAGTCCGTCAGATAGGTGCCGGCGACGACTCGTACACCGTTCACCTGGATCGCCTCGGCGCCCGCCGCTCGCAGCTCCTGGATGGCGTCGAGCAGCATGTTCGCCTCGACCGTCCCCTTCGTGTCCTCGATCGTCATGGTGATGCCGGGCCCCTGCGCGGCTACCGTGCCCGCGAGGATGCCGAGTTGCCGCTCCTTCTCCACCGTCTGCCGACGGGCCTCTTCGGCCTGGTCGGAGCTGTTCTCCAGCTCGTCGCGCTGCTTCTCCAGCCCCTGCTTCTCGTCCTCAAGACGCTCCGTGCGGTCGTCGAGTTCATCGAGGATGCGGACGAGATCCTCCTGCCGTGCCCCGCGCAGGGCGTTGTCGCCCTCGCTGTTGGCCGCCACCTGGACGGCCAGTCCGAAGCCGAGACCGAACAGGAGCAGCGCGACGATGAGTTGGGCCCGGCTGACCCGCGGCGGCCACAGGCTCTTCACCAGCCGCTGCCGGCCGTTCGGCTCGGGCCGCGGCTCCTGAACCGCCGCGTCCGGGACCGCCGTGGGCGGCGCGGCCACCTCCTCGGCCACCTCCTCGGGCAGCTCCCTGCGCAGCGGGCGCTCCGGCGTGTGCTCCTGCTCACTCATCGGCCTCACGCCCGGAACACGTGCCGGCGGATCGCCGCGGCATTGGAGAAGATCCGGATGCCGAGGACCACCACGACACCTGTGGAGAGCTGCGCCCCCACGCCCAACTCGTCACCGAGGAACACGATCAGCGCGGCCACCACCACGTTCGACAGGAACGACACCACGAAGACCTTGTCGTCGAAGATGCCGTCGAGCATGGCCCGCAGACCACCGAAGACGGCGTCGAGCGCCGCCACGACGGCGATCGGCAGATAAGGCTCGACGGCCGCCGGAACCTCCGGCCGGACCAACAGTCCGGCCACGACTCCCAGGACGAGGCCCAGTACGGCGATCACGATGTGCCCTTCTCGGTTTTCGGCTGTGCAGTTCGTACGATCACGCTCGGTGCGGCGGCCAGCTCCAGCTCGTCCTCCACGGACAGACTGGTGCGAATCCCGTAGCTCTCCCGCAGGGCGTCCAGGTACAGCCCGTCCGGGCTCTCCCGGAACCGGTTGCGCAGCCCCGTGCCGTCCCCCACCGCGAGCACCGTGTACGGCGGCACCAGCGGCCTGTTGTCGACCAGTATGGCGTCACCGGCGGCCCTGATCGCGGACAGCGCCGTCAGCCGCTGCCCGTTGATCGAGATCGCCTCGGCCTCGGAGGCCCACAGCCCGTTGACCACACGCTGCATGTCGCGGTCGCGCACCCGCCCGGTGTCGGCGAAGCCGGAGGTGCCGCGCGGATTTCCGTCGCCGCCGGCACCGGCCCCCTTGGCGTCGTCGACCACGAGGCGCACCCCCGGCCCGCGCACGGCGACGGCTCCCGCCAGGATGCCGACCAGGTCGGAACCGTCGCTGCCGCCATTGCGCTCCAGCGCCTCGCGCTGCTGTGCGCCGACATCCGCACGGAGCTCGTCGATGCTCTCCTCGAGCTCGTCCGCCACCTCGGTCTGCTCGTCTATGCGGTCGATGAGCTCCTCACGCTCTTTGGCGACGACGGGCGCCGCGACCCGCGCCTGTGCCGCCCCGACGGTCACCACGAGCGCCGCGAGCACCAGACCGGCGGCCAGCCCCAGCTTCGCCCGCAGCGTCTTGGGCAGCCCGCCGGCACCGTCGGCGCGCCGGCGGGCGGCGGCCTCGGCGTAGCCGTCGTCGAGGCTGTGGTCCATGACGTTGGTGAGCAACGACATGGAGGCGTCCGGACGTGCGGGCCCCGCGGGTGTGCTCCGAACGGGGGGTTGCTGCGGCATGCCGCACATCGTCGCACGTCCCCGGCGTCGCCTTCGAACGGCCCCTCCGGCGTGCCGGACAGGCCCCCTCGGGGGCACTTGTCCGGCACGCGCGCGTGCCTGGCGGCCCTACCGGCCGGCGCTGTCCACGACCGCCGACCACTCGTCGAGCAGGGCCTGCGCGGAGGCGTCGTCGGGCCCCTCGGCCCACAGGTGGGTGACCGCCTCGGCCGGGTCGGGCAGCACCATCACCCATCGTCCGTCGGGCTCCACCACCCGCACGCCGTCGGTGGTGTCCACCGACCGGTCCCCCGCGGCCTCGACCACCCGCCGCATCACCAGGCCCTTGACGGCCCACGGGGTCGCCAAGTCGCGCTTGAGGACATGTGCCCTGGGGATACGGGCGTCGATCTGGCTGAGAGTGAGCTGCGTCCGCCCCACCAGCCCGATCAGCCGTACGAAGGCCGCGGTGCCGTCGTAGACGCTGCTGAACTCCGGGACGATGAAGCCGCCCATGCCGTCCCCGCCGAAGATCGTTCCCTCCTCGCCTCCGACGCGGGTGAGATCGTCGGGCGACGTGGTGGTCCACTCGACCTGGGTGCCGTGGTAAGCGGCCACCTGTTCGGCGATCCGGGTCGTGGTCACCGGCAGCGCGACCCGCCCGCTGCGACGCTCGGCGGCGATCAGGTCCAGCATCACCAGCAGCGCCCGGTCGTCCTCGATGATGCGGCCCTTCTCGTCGACGAGCGAGAGTCGCTCGCCGACCGGGTCGAACCGCACACCGAACGCGGCGCGGGAGGACGCCACGATCTCGCCCAGCCGCACCAGGCCCGACCGTCGCATGTCGGCCGTCTCCGTCGGCCTGGACTCGTCGAGACCGGGGTTGACGGTCAGCGAGTCCACCCCGAGCTTGCCGAGCAGGTTGGGCAGGACCAGCCCGGCACTGCCGTTGGACGCGTCGACGACCACCTTGAGGCCGGATTCGGCGATCCCGGTCGTGTCGACGTTCCGCAGCAGCGACCCCGTGTAGGAGTCGTACACGCTGGCCGGGAAGTGCAGGTCCCCGATCTCTCCGGGGAACGCGCGCCGGTACTCCTGACGTGCGAACACCCGGTCCAGCTTCCGCTGCCCGCCCTGGGACAGGTCGGCGCCCTGACCGTCGAAGAACATGATGTCCACGGAGTCGGGAACCCCGGGCGTGGTCCGGATCATGATCCCGCCCGCGCTGCCCCGGGCGGTCTGCTGCCGCGCCACGGGCAGCGGTACGTTCTCCAGGTCGCGTACGTCGATGGCGCTGGCCTGCAGTGCGGAGATCACCGCCCGTTTCAGTGCCCGGGCGCCCCGGGAGTGGTCCCGCGCCGTGGTGACCGTGGAGCCCTTCTTCAGCGTTGTCGCGTAGGCACCGGCCAGCCGCACGGCGAGCTCGGGGGTGATCTCGACGTTGAGAATGCCCGACACTCCGCGGGCGCCGAAGAGGTGCGCCTGCCCGCGCGACTCCCAGATGACAGAGGTGTTGACGAAGGCACCGGCTTCGACGGTCTTGAACGGATAGACGCGGACGTTGCCCTGGACAATCGATTCCTCGCCCACGAGGCACTCGTCGCCGATGACCGCGCCGTCCTCGATCCGTGCCGCACGCATGATGTCGGTGTTCTTGCCGACCACGCAGCCCCGCAGATTGCTGTGCGGTCCGACGTACACGTTGTCGTGCACGACGGCCTTGTGCATGAAAGCACCGCTCTTGACGACGACGTTCGAGCCCACCACGGTGTGCTCACGGATCTCGACGCCTGCTTCGACCTTGGCGTAGTCGCCGATGTAGAGGGGCCCGCGCAGGACGGCGTCGGGGTGCACGTCGGCGCCTTCGGCCACCCACACGCCGGGGGAGATCTCGAAGCCGTCGATGTCGACTTCGACCTTTCCCTCCAGCACATCGGCCTGGGCCTTCACATAGCTCTCGTGCGTGCCGACGTCCTCCCAGTAGCCCTCGGCGACATAACCGAAGATCGGCTTGCCTTCCTTCATCAGCTGCGGAAATACATCACCGGACCAGTCGACGGGTACGTCGGGTTCGACGTAGTCGAAGACCTCGGGCTCCATGACGTAGATCCCGGTGTTCACCGTGTCGGAGAAGACCTGTCCCCAGGTCGGCTTCTCCAGGAACCGCTCGACCTTTCCGTCGTCGTCGACGATGGTGATACCGAACTCCAGCGGGTTGGGCACCCGCGTCAGGCACACGGTGACGAGCGCACCCTTTTCCTTGTGGAAATTGACGAGCTCGGTGAGGTCGAAGTCGGTCAGGGCGTCGCCGGAGATCACGAGAAAGGCATCGTCCTTCAATGCCTCTTCTGCGTTCTTCACGCTTCCGGCGGTACCGAGTGGCTTCTCCTCATTGGCATAGGTGAGCTCCATTCCGAGCTCTTCTCCGTCCCCGAAATAGTTCTTGACCAGTGAGGCCAGGAACTGGACGGTCACGACGGTCTCATTGAGCCCATGCCTTTTGAGCAGCCGAAGAACATGCTCCATGATCGGCCGGTTGGCCACCGGCAGGAGCGGCTTGGGCATGCTTGAGGTCATGGGGCGAAGGCGCGTACCTTCGCCTCCGGCCATCACGACGGCCTTCATGTCGGAAGCGTCCTCCTCTAAAGAGACGACGGTCTAGCCGACTTCACCCGCCTGCATTGGCTCGCACTTTTGGAGTACGGGCCGTCGGGCCGCAACGACCACATGAACCGCGGGTTCAATCAGCCTTGGCGTCCGCACGAACCAATCGGCGGACCTGCACCACATAGAGAACTCCTGCCCACCAGTACAGCGTTGTACCCCATCCGGCGAACGCCCATCCGAAAATAGCAGCGACTGACGAGATCCACCCGCTTCCGTCGCTGAGCAGGAGCAATGGGAAGGCGTACATCAGATTGAAGGTCGCAGCCTTCCCCAGGAAGTTCACCTGCGGCGGCGGATACCCGTGCCGGCGGAGGATGCCCACCATCACGAGCAGGACCAGCTCGCGTGCCAGCAGTACCAGTGTCAGCCACAGCGGCAGGATCTCACGCCATGTCAGGCCCACGAGGGTGGAGAGGATGTAGAGCCGGTCGGCCGCGGGGTCGAGCAGCCGGCCGAGGTTGCTGATCTGGTTCCAACGCCGCGCGAGCTTGCCGTCCAGGTAGTCGCTGACCCCGCTCAGCGCCAGCACCAGCAGTGCCCAGCCATCACTCTTGGGGCCCCCGAACTCGGGCCTGAGAATCAGCCACAGGAAGAGGGGCACGCCGAGGAGACGCGCCATGCTGAGAATGTTCGGGATGGTGAGGACCCGGTCGGTCTGGACGCGGGTCTCCTGGACCTCCACCCGGGGGCCTCCTGGGGAACGAACCTACGATGCTCCCTGACCCTACCTCAACGCAAAAAAGCTCTGGCTCCCGGGCCAGATGCCAGGGAGCCAGAGCTTTCATGAAGT